>CAZSON010000030.1:0-18337 GCA_964608375.1 uncultured Desulfobacter sp.
CAAATTTGTAACAAACGTTGTGGATCTTTCGGCGAAGCTTTGATCACAACCACAGTCCTTTTTGAGTGCGTGTATGGAAGTGTATATTTCTTAACCGTCAGAGAGAACCGGTCAATCTTCTCCGGCGATCGGCACGGATCGTCGGCGCCCAGCCGACGTAAAGCATCGACCTCTTTCCGAGACGGTTTCCCTTTCAATCCGATGATAATCCCCTTTTTCGATAAAAGAGGCCATGTTTTAATAACCAGGCCATGTAGATCAAAGAGGGCGCGGCTGATAATCACCCCAAAATGATTCGCATACGCTTTATTTTCGGCGAGTTCTTCTACCCGGACATGATAGGCACCGGCATCAACAAGGTTGAGTGTCCGAATGATATATTTTAAGAAACTCACTTTTTTTCGCGACGCATCAATCAGCGTGAGTTTTAAAGAAGGTATCAGGATTTTCAGTGGAATTCCGGGAAATCCACCCCCTGAACCGACATCAAGGAGTGATGCCTCCGGCGGCACCATGGAAGCTGGAATCAGTGAATCGACAAAATGCTTTTCAGCAATCGCCAGTGGATCCCTGATCGCTGTAAGATTCATCCGTTTATTCCATTTCATCAGCTCACTGGCATGAACAGCGCATTGATCGATCTTTTCACCATCCATATCAATCCCCATGGCCTGGGTGGTATCTCCGATAATGCGCTTCCACTTTTCAGTCCCGATCTTCATCGCAAAATAGATTATAGGTTAAGGCAGTTCAATTGATCAACCCCAATTGAATACCCCCCTGCAAGGCATTTGTGGCGGGTAGAAAATGCGCTCGTTGTTTCGGTTCAGTTATCATTATCATATAGCCATCTGCCGGCTGCTTGATTTTTTCTAATTGACCCCCGAGCAATCTACTGATAAGATCGATAAGAAGGTATTTATTGAAAAATATCGCTTGACAAAACAATTTCAAAAAAATAGAAAATCCAACTTTTGTCCCCCGTTTCATGCACCAAAAATTTATCTAAGGCATTGCATAAAGCCCCATGAAAAATGATATCACTACAGTGAGGAACATCGGAATCAGTGCCCACATCGACGCGGGAAAAACCACACTGACCGAAAGAATCCTATACTACACAAAGCAAATCCATACCATACACGATGTCAAAGGAAAAGACGGCATCGGTGCAACAATGGACTTTATGGAGTTAGAAAAAGAACGCGGAATCACCATTGCCTCCGCTGCCACCTACAGTGAATGGAATGGCCATAAAATTAACATCATCGATACCCCCGGCCACGTCGATTTCACCATTGAGGTCGAGCGCTCATTAAGGGTACTCGATAGCGCCATACTCGTCCTTTGTTCGGTGGGTGGGGTTCAGTCCCAATCGATCACGGTGGATCAGCAGATGACCAGATATAAGGTTCCCTGTATTGCTTTTATCAACAAATGTGATCGAAGCGGTGCTAATCCGCCCCGGGTGATCAACCAGCTCAAAGAAAAACTCGGCCATAATGCTGTTGCCCTGCAAATTCCGATCGGTCTGGAAGCGAATCTGGAAGGCATCATCGATCTTATCGAGATGAAAGCTGTATATTTTGACGGAGAAAATGGAGAAGAAGTCCGGAGCGAAGATATACCTCTATCGCTCCTTTCAGAAGCAACGGGAAAACGGGAGGCGCTCATCGATGCAGCTGCCATGTTTTCGGATAAATTGACAGAAGCTGCCCTTGAAGAGCGGGTCACGTCCGATCTGCTGATTTCAGCCATACGAAAAGCAACCTTAACACGCGAGCTAACACCCGTCTTAATGGGATCCGCGTATAAAAACAAGGGTGTACAACTCCTTCTCGATGCAATCAACCGCTTACTCCCCTCACCTTTTGAGGTAAAAAACAGCGCGATTGATTTAGATAATGAAAACAAAACTGTTATTCTCTCAAGCGATGCTGACCTTCCGCTGATCTCGCTCGCCTTTAAACTGGAAGACGGCCCATATGGCCAACTTACCTACATCAGGGTCTACCAGGGCACGTTATCCAAGGGAGATACATTGGTCAATGTTCGGACAGGAAAAAAGGTCAAGATCGGCAGAGTGATCCGCATGCATGCGGATCAGATGGAAGACATTGAAAAAATCCCAGCCGGATACATCGGAGCCCTTTTCGGTATTGACTGTGCCTCGGGCGATACCTTTGTTGCGCCGGGAATCCGACTGAGCATGACGTCGATGCACGTTCCGAATCCGGTGATCTCTTTAGCGATTACACCCGCAGACAACAAATCTGAAATAGGCATGTCAAAAGCGCTTGAACGCTTTACCAAGGAGGACCCTACCTTCAAAACCCATCACAATGAAGAGACCGAAGAAACCATCATCTCCGGAATGGGAGAACTCCATTTGGAGGTCTATATCGAGCGGATGCGAAGGGAATTTGGGGCAACAGTGTCCGCAGGGGTACCGCAAGTAGCTTATAAGGAGACGATCACCAGCCGGGTGGAATTCAATTATACCCACAAAAAACAGACCGGCGGCGCCGGCCAGTTCGGTCGCGTGGCCGGTTATATGGAACCGGCTTCAGGCAAGGAGTTTGTTTTTGAAAATCGGATTGTCGGTGGCGCTATTCCCACTCCGTATATCACCGGGTGTGAAAAAGGTTTTAAAAAATGTCTCTCAAAAGGACCCTTTGCCATGTTTCCGGTCACCGGCATCAAGATCGTCATCAATGACGGTCAATCACATGCTGTTGATTCTTCCGATATGGCGTTTCAGGCCGCTGCCCGGGGAGCCTTTCTTCAAGGATATGCCAAAGCCCGACCGGTCATTCTTGAACCGATTATGAAAGTGGTGGTTGAAACGCCAACCGAGTTTCAGGGCGTCGTCATGGGTACGTTGAGCAAACGGAGGGGAATCATTGTAGGATCCCAGGATGAAGGCCGCTTCTGCATCATTGAAGCTCAGGTTCCCCTTGCGGAGATGTTCGGGTATTCAACGGTTCTCAGATCGTCCACCCAGGGCAAAGCGCAATTCACCATGGAATTTTCAGATGCCAGACAGGTCCCCCGGCCTGTGATGGAAAAAATAGTTGAACAAAGAAAAAAATAACAGAAAATATCAGATGACCAGGAAAGATCGATCAAAATCTTTAAAAAACGCTCGGTGACAAAATATAATTCCCGTGAATTTACTGCATACCGCGGGAATTAAATTTGTGCCTGATGCCGGGATTGGGCAAAAGGAGGGGTTTCGTATGAAAAACCACGATCCGATTTTTCAAAATCCATTGACACATTTGGGATACGATACCGAGGACATCATTCCTTTGGGAGGCTTCGGCGCAGTGGTCGCTCGCGCCGGTGTTGGGAAAACATCATTTCTGGTTCAATTGGCACTAAATACGCTTTCAAGGCAAAAAAATGTTTTACATATCAGTTTAAAGGATACAATAGACAAGGTGAATCTTTGGTATAAGGAGGTCTTTCATCATCTCGCGACGTCGGGCGCAATCGAAGAGCCACACGGACTGTGGGAATGGTTGCTTCCCAATAGGGTCATCATGACCTTCAAAACAAAGGACTTCACCATTCCGATGCTAAAACAGAGGATCTCAGACCTTACCGATCAGGCCCGGTTCTCACCCCAAACGATAATCATCGATGGTCTTCCCTTTGAATCATCTCTTCAGAATTCACTTGCGGATCTAAAAGCGATCGCGAAAATCGACGCTATCAGGGTCTGGTTTGCCGTAACCAGCCACCGCCACGAGACAACAGGACCGGACAATATGGCCGGTTCTCTTTCTGAGGTTGCAGATCTTTTCGAGACGATCATCCAACTTCAACCTGATGGGAAAAAAATCCTCGTCAACATCATAAAAGGCCGGCCCAGGACCCAGGATCATCCCCGGCTGTTCCTTGATCCTTCCACGCTGTTGGTGAAAGAGAGCCACTAGACCAAAAACCGTTCATCCTCTCCTAATCGACTAACCATCTAACAACCTGAAATATGTTGACATTATTTTAAGACCCTGTTAGGGTCTTGGCCAAACAGTTGCTGGCAGAGAATTAAATGACACAGTGTATCTTACTTAACGCAGACTATTCTTTTTTAAATATGGTCCACTGGAAGAGGGCAATGTGCCTGGTCGTCAAGGGCAAGGTGCAGATCCTAAAGGAATCGGAACGAATTATCCGGGGCGCAGAGGGCTTTATCATGAAAGTCCCGGCGGTGTTGAAGCTGATCAAGATAATTCGAACTCTTTACAAAAACCGAATTCCTTTTAGCAAAAAAAATGTTTTGATAAGAGATGGATTCAAATGTGGCTATTGCGGAAAAGATAGAGAAAGGTTGACGGTAGACCACATTATTCCCAAATCAAAAGGCGGTAAGACCTGTTTTGAGAACTGTGTTGCGTGCTGCAAATTATGTAATAATAAGAAAGGGGCAAAAAAACCGAGCGAAGTCGGTATGTACCTGAAAGTGAAAGTCTACCAACCGACCATTTCAGAATTTTTAATGTTGAGAGTCAAAAAACTCGGAATAAATGACCTTTTAAAAGATTTCGGGATATACGGATAGCAGCTTGGCAAAAAACCGCACATAGATTGAAGAACATTCGAGCCTACTAAATCAGGATCGATCCTTTATTTTCTGGTAAGCCTCTTGCACTTCCCTAAAACGCTTTTCCGCCAGTTTTTTGAACTCTTCACCCAGGTGAACCACCTTGTCCGGATGATATTTGTTTGCAAGACGTCTGTACGCCCGCTTTATTTCTTCTGGAGTAGCGTTTTTATCCACCTCAAGGATGGTATAAGGATCTTTTAGTGTTTCGCCTCTGTCAGCATTTTCCGTTTTGTGATACTGTTGCCGGTAGGCGTATTTTTTTCTTTTTTTTAAATAAAAATACCGCCACAAAAAGCCCAGAACCGCCAGATCGTCGAGCCAACCCCACCCGATCAACATGTCCGGGAGTATGTCATAGGGAGAGAGAACATACAATATGGCCAAAATGATTAAAATGATGTTTATCATCGGTTTTATTAACAGAAATAGGGCCTAACCAAGGCGTTTGATAAAATGCCAGATCGCCTGGTGAACCCTTTCCGCACCTTCTCCAAGGAGAATCCCGTGGCGGTTAAAATTGAACAGAAGATACGTCTTGTCTGCTGAACCGAGCCGCTCAAAAATTCTTTTCGAACCGCCGGGATCAACCACCGGATCTCCTTGAGATTGGGCCACCAACGCCGGAATTTCAATTTCAGACAACTTCGGTTCCAAAGATTCCATCAAACGCTCAATCTCCAGTACCCCTGAAATTGGGTTTCTTAAATAGTTTATGTGGGGATTTTCAGGATGGTTGTCAACAAACTCTTTTTTGGCACCATCAAATTTGAAACGGTTCATGATTCGATTCCAGGCGTCGACTGCCGGTACGAACTTGGAAGAGAGATCCTGAAGGCGGAGGGGAGGAGAAACTGCAAAAACACCTTTTACCTCTCTCATCCGGGTTGCAAGATGAAGGGCGAGGCCTGCACCGGTAGAAAATCCACCGACCACCACTCGTTTGCAGATGTTGCTGATGATCGCATATCCGTTATCCACCGATTTCAACCAATCTGCATATGTTCTCGAAGCGAGATCCTCAGGGGAAGTTCCATGCCCCTTTAACCTGGGTGCATAAACCCAGATCCCTTTTCGACCCAGATAACGGGCAAGTTCCTTCACCTCCAAAGGCGCTGCCATATACCCGTGAACAAGTAACACTCCCAGGCCTCTTGATCTTCCTTTGATGAGAAAGGGTCTACCCACATCCGGTTTTTTTGATTCACCTTCGGTATAAAATGTCTCATAATCCGCTTCGAATTCACTCACAGCGCTTTTTATTAATTGGGCGACGATCTGCCGTTTGACCCAAAAGTCAGGCTGCCACGCGATCCGGCGGAAATGCCGTTGGAGGTCGGCTAAAGGCTCCACTTCGTTCGCAATAACCGCAATGGGATTATCGATTCGAACCCGATGGAAAGGGAAAACAGAAGAAAATTTCGAGCGGTCCTTTTCAAGCATTTTACCGTTTTTCTTGACTACCCCTTTTTCCACTGCCAGGGCGATAAAATCCCTGTATATATCAAACCGATCGTCGATCAGAAGAGGAGTCTGATCGCCGTTAAAATGCCTGTGAATCGGCACATTTTTCCTTTTGATAAAATCTACCGCAAGGTAAACCTTCCGTCTCAAATTCGCCTCATTCATCCGTGAGCCGGGGATCTGCTTGAGCATGCTTGCAAACAGGTGATCATAATTAAGGGTCGTCATCTTGTAGATATCCAAAATGTAGCGATGCATCAGATCCAGGGCTACTTTTCGCATGACCCGTTTTGAAGGAATCGGATCATCAAAATTAATTTTGCGCCTGGCTGACACATCGTTTTCGATGGCAATTTTATTTAGAAAATTCGATACTTCAATCGGCTTGCCAAACCGGATGTCCGCATCAACTCCGGTTAGGAGCATCGTTCCTTCGGTCATAATTTCTTCGATGACGCGTTCAGGAATTTTCTCCACCAGATTCATAGCCAGGTGACTCAGAATATTTTCCTCGGCTCTTATCGGATAATAGGTAACATTGACCGGAACAATGAAGGTATTTATATCTAGTAAAGACTCGATGGCATCTATCTTGAAAAGGCCGATCAACCGCTTTGCCTCCTCGGGAAACTCCTTTGACAGTCTGAACAATCGTTTCCGATAAAATTCGGTTCGAAGTGCCAAAGTTGCGGCGCCGGTATGGGGGGGACGTCTGCCACCGGCAAATGAGACCATAAACCGCCCCTTTTCAACGATCTTTTTGCTTTTTACCATGAGGCCTTCAGGGAAAATGATCCAGGCGGCCTCTCCGGTCAGAAGGCTTTTTACAATCAATAGATCCCGATCCGGATTTTTTGTGGAGACCGCGCCGATCTTATCGAGAAATCGACCCAGATAAGTTTTAAACAGATTGTAGTCCGCCAGGGACCAGACCGGTAAATTCGTAATCCTATTGATGTGATAGGGGAGAAGAAGTGTCTCAACCCGGGTGAAATGGTTACTGACAAAAATGACGGCGCCTTGAGGGATATTCTCCTTTCCATGGATATGGATTCTTGCCCGTGAAAGAAATGAAAGCGCCTTGATGGCAAGAGCAGTTGTGCGATAGGCAAACCGGTTCATCAGAATGCCCCTTCAAATGCGTTTAAAGATTCCAACAAGTACCGGTGTTGGGGTTTGAGATTTGATAAAAAGCTTGCGGCATCAATAAACAGGTGGAATCTAAGTGAGATCAGGCAGAAATTTTAGAAAAATCTGCTAACTTTTCAAATAGAGCAGCAATCCTTCCCAACATCGCAAGACGGTTATTGCGAATTTTGATATCCTCAGCCATGACCATGACCCCGTCAAAAAAAGCATCCACCGGTTTGCGTAAACCAGCAATATCCAGAAGCACCTGACTAAAATCTCCCCTTTTCAGACTTTCTTCGACCCTTTTTAGAATATTTTTATAGGCGTTATATAGGTCAGACTCACACGTGTGCTGAAACTGTTCTTCATTAACTTTCATTGTTTCAAGCCGGCCCGCCTGTTTTATGATATTGACCACACGTTTAAAAGCAATGGCAAGTGGTTCAAAATCATGAGCAGATCTGAGTTGCTGCAGCGCCTCCACCCGCTTCCAGACTTGTGGTATATGATCTGCCGAAACATGTATAACCGCTGCAATGACATCTTTAGAAAAACCTTCTTCAGAGAGGAGATGGGCCATCCGGCGCTTTAAAAAAGCATGGATTTTTTGCCCGGTCTCTTTATTATTATCTGTTTTCTTTTGTTCAAAAAGCCCGAGGCCTTTTTCAATCATCTCTTTTATGGAAAAGGGCATTTTCTTATCGAGCATAATCTGAGCGATCCCAATCCCCTGGCGACGAAGTGCGTAAGGGTCGGATGCACCTGTAGGCTCAAGTCCAACACTGAAACAACCGCAAATAGAATCGATTTTATCGGCAACACTTAATATGGCGCCGGCCATGGTTTCAGGGAGCAGGCCTCCGGAGTGGGTGGGCCGGTAATGCTCCTCGATCGCTGTCGCCACAAGAGGGGGTTCCCCAACAACCGTTGCGTAGATCCGGCCGATGACTCCCTGGAGCTTCGGGAATTCTACGGCCACCTGACTGACGAGATCGGCTTTGCACAAAAGGGCAGCTCGCATCACCTGTTCTTTGATCCCTTTATTATATTCCCCTACGTCGGCTAAAAATGCCCCAAGTTTCTGAACCCGCATGGTCTTTTCATACATTGATCCCAGCCTGGCCTGAAACAGAACCTTTTTTAATTTTTTGATCCTAACATTAAAAGGGACTTCCAGATCGCTTTGATAAAAAAATTGCGCATCTTTCAGTCTGGCCCGGATCACTCTTTCGTGCCCTTTCCCGGAGAGATTCCTGTTTTTTACAACGGTATTGTTCATTGCAATAAAACAAGGCATTAGATTTTCGGTTTCATCTGTTAGGGCAAAATATTTTTGATGTTCCCGCATGGCAGTGATGAGTATCTCCCGTGGGAGTTCAAGAAAATCTTCTTCAAATGTCCCTGCCACAGCAACCGGATACTCCACCAGATTGTTGACAATATCCACCAGCGCACCATCGGTTAGCACCTTTCCACCCAAACCCTTTGCAGCCGTTTCGATTTCATCCTCAACCCTTTCCCGCCGTTCCTTTTCATCTACCAAAACGAATGCCTTGCGCAATTGCTGAACGTATGTGTCGGGATGAGAAATCTTGATTCGGGATGGATGCATGAAATTGTGCCCGTAAACATACCTGTTACTCTTTATTCCTCCTACAACAAATGAAACAATCTGACCCCCCAAAAGTGCCAGAATCGAATGGATCGGTCTGGCAAATGAAATAGTAAGACTTCCCCAGCGCATGGTTTTGGGAAAGGGCGTAGAGAGAATGACCTCCGGCAGGATGGTCTTAAGAAGTTTGCGGGTTGCATATCCTTTTTCTGTTTTTTTAACGGATAGATAGAGGCCCCTCTCCGTTTTTTTAATTTTTAGAGCTTTTAATGAACTTCCTGTTTTTTCTGCAAATTTCTTTGCTGCCAGGGTGGGTTGGCCGTTTTCACCGAACCCGATCCTTGCCGGAGGCCCGATGATCACATCTGTTATAGACCTTTGTCTATCCGCAACATTTTCTACAGCTATCGCAAGCCGTCTGGGGGTTCCAAATGTTCTTGCTCCTCCATGGTCAATGTGGGCATCGGTCATTTTTTGGAGCAAATTTGATGATAGCGCTTTTAGGGCTGGGGAGATGTAGCCTGCCGGTATCTCCTCTGTCCCTATTTCAAGCAACACTGTTTTCATGTATACCTCGATTAAATATTACACGTTTTTTGATAGCGGAAAACCGATCGTTTTTCTCTGTTCCAGATATCCTTCTGCACAGGCACGGGCCAGATTTCTTATCCGTGCGATATAGCCGGTTCTCTCTGTGACACTGATTGCACCTCGGGCATCCAGCAGGTTAAATGTATGCGAACATTTCAAACAGTATTCATACGCCGGCAAAACCATTGAGGCCTTGATCACACGGGTGGCTTCCTTTTCGTAGGTATTAAAAAGTGCCAGAAGCATATCTACATCCGCCAGTTCAAAATTATAGGTTGATTGTTCCACTTCCTGCTGATGATGGATATCTCCGTATGTAATGCTGTCGTTCCATTTCAAGTCATAAACGGTATCGATTCCCTGAAGATACATTGTGATCCGCTCCAGGCCATAGGTAAGTTCGACGGAAATTGGATGGAGTTCGATACTTCCGGCCAGCTGAAAATACGTAAATTGTGTGATTTCCATACCGTCCAGCCAAACCTCCCACCCCAGACCTGAAGCGCCCAAAGTAGGAGATTCCCAATCATCTTCAACAAACCGGATATCATGTTCATCAGGATCGATGCCGAGAACTTTGATGCTTTGTAGAAAAAGATTTTGAATATTGGATGGAGAAGGTTTGAGGATCACCTGATATTGGTAGTAATGTTGAAGCCGGTTGGGATTTTCTCCATATCGGCCGTCTGTAGGCCGCCTGGACGGTTGGACATATGCAACGTTCCAGGGTTCCGGACCCAGCGATCTGAGAAAAGTTGCCGGATGAAAGGTACCTGCGCCCACTTGCATATCATAAGGTTGAACCAGAACACACCCTTTACGCATCCAATACCTGTTCAACGTCATTATTACATCCTGAAAATTCATTTTTCTTTCATTACCCCCTTTGAATCTATCTTGATCCGGAGCAGGCGGGCATCTTTTCTGGATTCCAGGATTTTCTCCCAATCGCTTCTTAATCGATCGATTGCAATCTTTTCGCCCAATGCCCAAATGCACCCTCCCCCTCCTGCTCCGGTAAATCTAGCACCGCATCGACGTTTCAAGGCAGCATCAACCAGTTTTTCCCCCATCTCATCGAGAACCTCTGGGGTCATCATTTGTCTCAACTCTGTCTCCCGGTTCATCGACGTCAAGGCGGTCTTATAATTTCCATCAGAAAGGGATTTAACAAAGATTTTGACACATTCTATAATTTCATACCAATAATCCCTATGCGTTCCTGAGACAAACTGTTTGATCCACCGGCTGTTAATCTGTTTTGATTCATGGGGTATGCCGCAGTATGCCAAAAGGAGATGCCGAGCAAAATCGATATGGAATCTTTTCTTAATGACAATCTTCCGTTTATAAAAGGATCCGTTTATTTCCCCGTTCCAAAACCACGCATTCACCCCGCCATACACAGCCGCTAGCTGATCCTGAAAACCGCAGGGTACGCCCGCTATGCTTTGTTCCACTGCATGGGCCAGCAGCGCAATCTTTGATCGCGGGAGAGAGAGCTTCCCCATTTTCTTATAAGCCTCTGAAAATGCAGCAATCAGCGCTACAGCAGCTGTCGATGATCCGCCCAGGGCACTTTTTGGGGGGGACGAGGTTTCGATATCGATCTGAATCCCCTCTGCCTTGAAGCAGGATGCAATCGCAAACATCAGCCCAAGTGGATGATCAAAGGGGGCTTGTTCAAGGGGATAGGTTGCGCTTTTGAAACCCTTTGAGGCAATTTTCACCATACCTGCTTGAAAGGGGCGAAGCGATACCTTTGTTCTGAGATTGATCGCAATATTAAATGTACACGGAACAAGATGTCGGAGCGGATAAAAAAAAGTGCCGATATCCAGCGTTCCACCCATATCGATCCTGTTAGGAGCAGATGTCTCAATCTTCTCTTTTTCTAAAATATCTCGAAGGTTCATTTTTTTCTGCTTTAAAGTCAACATTGACAGTCTCGTAAAAAGTCATTTGCGAACGACTTTGAGCATTTTGGGATAAATGGTCATTTAGAGAGCAATATGGACTTTTTACGAGTTCATCAACATTGATCATCCCTGAGCCGTCGCAGGAACTTGAGGCTCCGGGGTTCTTTTCCCAGATGATAGGGCACGAATGCCTCTAAAAATTCCTGGCCCTCCTGAATCGCCGGAAGCGAAAATCTGATCCGCTCTGCTTTTGCCCAATCGCCGCTTTCAAGCCATCGGAGCTGTTTTATGGTTCCCTTTGAGAGCGATCTTTTGTTTAATGACTCCGAGGTACATTTTTCACATAAGAGTCCCCCTTTTACAAGATCAAAAGTAATCCTATTCCTTCTCATCTTTTCCATTCCCGTTCGGCAGACGCTGCAGTGCTTCAGGTTTGGATAAAATCCGGATATTTTCATAAATCTCATCTGAAACAAAATCGAGAGGGTCTCTTCCGGCAGACGGCCCTGGTCGAGTTTTTCCAGAACCTGCTGAAAAAGGAGATAAAGCCGGGTCTGTTTCACACCCTCTTCCAGCCACTGATTAATCAGCTCCGTCCAATAACTGGCATAGGCTGTTTTCTTAATGTCCTCCCGAATATGCTGAAATGGGTATTTCAAGGCTGCCGCCTGCAAAACAGGAAGACCTTTGCGCTGGCTCGTTCTGTAAATCACGTTCAAAACAGAAAAAAGCTCAAGGACCCCTGAAAACCGTTTGATACTTTTTTTGGCCGATTTTGCGATGACTGAGATTTTTCCTGCGTCGAAGGTTAAAAGAGTAATAATGAGATCATAATCACCATAATCAATCCTACGCAGCAAAATGGCGGGTGTCGATAAGATAGGCATCTTTTCAAAGATCCAGGAGGATCGTGGCGATTTGAAAGTAGAAAAAAACGCTGATGATATCGATGGCTGTCGTCACAAATGGACCGGAAGCCACCGCGGGATCGACATTGATCCGAGCCAGGATCATCGGAGTTATGGTGCCGGATAGGGCCGCCAGAGTCATGGAACAAACCACTGCAGTCCCGACCGATAAAGCAAGCATCCACTTGCTGTAACTAAACTGGGCGACAAAACCGATCAGCAGACCATAAAGCGTTCCCAGAATAAGCCCGATTGCCAGTTGCTTGAAAAGAACAGACCAGAAATCGCGCGTATGGAGACGTCCGGTCGCAAGACCGCGTACCGTAATAGCGGAGGATTGAGTGCCGATATTTCCACCCATCCCCATGATCACCGGAATAAATGCGGCCAAATAGGCGAGTCTGCTCAAACTATGCTGAAAATATCCGATAATAAAGGAAGCCAGGATGCCGCCGATACAGCTGGCAAAAAGCCAGGGCAGCCGAATTTTGACGCTTTTAAAAATAGATTTTGTTTCGACGAATTCTTCGCCCGCACCCGCCATTTTTAAAATATCTTCCGTAGCCTCCCGCCTGAAAATATCAATGACATCATCCACCGTTACGATACCGACCAGGGTGTTGGTCTCATCGACCACCGGTACAGCCAAAATATCATAGCGGGCAACAATTTTTGCCACCTCTTCCTGGTCCATATCGGTCCGAACTGAAAAAACGTCTGTGGTCATAAAATGTCTGAGAGTCGTTTCGGGCGGAACGACCACGAGCTGCCTCAGAGAGATAACGCCCACCAGTTTGTCATACTGGTCCACGACATACAGATAAAAAGGCATTTCCACATCAAGGTGTTCTTTTTGCAACGATTCGATCGCTTTTTTTGCCGTAGTGTCTTCTGTCAGCGCGATGAAATCAGGAACCATGATGCCGCCTGCCGTATCGTCCTTGTAGCGCAGAAGATCTTCGACCTCCTCAGATCCCTCCATTTTCATCTTCTCAAGGATGGTATCGGACATCTGCTCGGGAAGCCGCCCAATCAGGTCTGCAACATCATCGGTTTGCATCTGTTCTAAAATTTCAACGAGATGATCCAGATCCACCCCTTCAATCAGCTCGAGAAAGGTGTCTTCATCCAGTTCTGTAAAAAGGATACCTTTTTGTTCTGTATCCTCGATCATTTCGAACAGCTGGCGCTGGTGGGATAGCGATAAAGACCGAAATACCATCGACAGATCAGCTGCGTGGGTCTTGTTGACAATCTTGATAAGGTGGCTTGTCGCTCCACGCCTGAGCAAGCGCTTGATACTTTCTACGAGAATTTTGTTTCGATCAGTTTGCATTTAAACTACCGTTACTGTTTGAAGTCCCCGCCGTTCCGAGGTCGCACATGTTACAGGGCTTATTTTCATATCATACTATTTTATAATCCTTATAAGAGACCTTTTACGAAGATCCTCCAACCACGATTGATATTTGTCATTAACGATTTCTCTGTGAAGTTTTGATTCAATCTCAGAAGATACCTCCTCAATCTTTTTGCCCCCACTGTTTATAATCTCTTCAAGAAAAAAAATCTGATAACCGTAATCTGTTTTAAGAATGTCGGTGAATTCACCCGGTTTTATCCCTTTGATTGCTTCTTTTACCTGTGGCGAAAGGTCATCCAGTTCGAATAGCCCCAGTACACCTCCGGTTTCACCCGATATTTCAGAATAGAATTTAGCCATCTTTTCAAAAGGGCGCCCGGCTTTTAACTCTTTCTGGACCGTTTCCATTTTTTTTTGTACCGCATGGCTATCATCTTTGGTTGCTTCGGGCGGAACCCGCATGATAATATGCCGCAGACGAAATTTCTTCTTTCCAGCATATTCCTCATGGTGCTGGTTGTAATAAGTCTCTATATCCGATTTGGTAATCACAATCTTTGATTGCACTTCACGATTGACAAGCTTCCCTCTAAGGATTTGATCCCTTATGCGCTTGCGATATTCTACCATCGATATCCCGTCGTGTTTAAGCGCCTCCTTTAACCTCTTGTCCGTAAGGTTTTTGGTCTCCTTAAACCGTTTTATCGCATCATCTACCTCTTTTTCACTGACGTTTATTCTGAGGCGTTTAATCTCCTGATCGGCAAGCTTTTCATCGATGAGTTGCTTAAGGACATCCTTTCGAACCTTAAGAAGTAACTTTCTTTTCTCTTCAGCAGGATTATCGAGTGTTTTTATTCTCTCTGCAAATAGTTTGACTTCCTGGTTCAATTCGAACAGGGAAACAATATCATCATTGACCACAGCCACGATTCGATCCACGATCTCTGCACCACCTGCTCCGCGAACAAACAAAAAAACAATCCCACACAAAAAAAAGGCACCCGTAGCGCAGCCGACCGCATGTTTTAAAAATCTTTCAATAATTCTATTTTTCACTATTAACCCACGTTTTGTTATTAAATGTGGCAGAGGCCCTTTGGGCGCCCCTTATTAAACACGTTCAGCAATCTCTTTCAAGATATTTTTAGTCTGAGCCAACCGATCTGCTTTGATCTGTCTTGTTAGCTTTATTTTCAGGACCTGATCTGATGTTAATTCAAATCTTTTATGGTTTGAGCCGATCATCTCAATGATCCCGGTTGGATCCTTTATGTGGGCTTCAGAAAAATGCAGTACCAGCTTATGCCCGACAAGATCGAGTCTTTTAACCCCTGCTTTGACCGATAGCACCCTTACCAACACCTTTGAAAGCAGGTTGACCGCCTCCCGGGGTGAAGCGCCAAACCGATCGATAAGCTCCCCCTTAAAATCGGTTATCTCATTCAATTCTGTTACCTTTGTCAAACGGCGATAGGCCGAAAGCCGCTGGTCGATATCCGGGATATAGGTCTCTGGAAGATATGCCGGCAGGTCCAGGTGTATTTCCGGCTCCAGGGGTTTGGGGAGGTGATCCCCTTTCAATTCAGCCATGGCGTTTTCCATGAGCTGAAGAAACATGTCATATCCAACCGCTGCAATATGACCCGACTGGGATGCGCCTAGAACCGTGCCGCCACCTCTGATTTCCAAATCACTCATGGCAATCTGAAATCCTGAACCGAGATCACTATGCTCCATCAATACTTTCAGTCGCTTTTTCGCATTGATGCCAAGAACGCTTTCTTTGGGGATAAATAGGTAGGCATAGGCCTGTTCTCCGGCCCGCCCGACACGACCCCGCAGCTGATAGATCTGCCCCAAACCGAATCGATCCGCTCGATTCACAAGAATGGTGTTTGCAGAGGGGATATCCAAGCCTGCTTCGATGATGGTGGTGCAGACCAGCAGATCAATTTCTCTGCAAAGAAACGACAGCATCACCTTCTCCAGATCATCCCCATCTAAGCGACCGTGTGCCACACCCAGCCTCACTTCAGGAACCAATTCTTTCAAATATTTTGCCATTGCCGATATTGTCTGAATATTGTTGTGGACAAAGAAAATTTGTCCCTTTCTGTTAAGCTCTTTCCGAATAGCCTCAGAAACGAGTGCATCATCCAATTCACAAATATAGGTAATGATGGAATGTCGATGCTCCGGAGGGGTCGAAATGATACTGATATCCCGCATCCCCATTAGTGATATGTGAAGGGTTCGAGGAATCGGTGTCGCCGTCAACGCCAGAACATCCACCGTGCTCCTCATTTTTTTCAACTTCTCCTTATGTTTAACTCCAAATCGCTGTTCCTCGTCAATGATGATCAGTCCCAAATCTTTAAAAAATACATCCTTCTGGATAAGGCGGTGGGTTCCGATAACAATATCTAACCTGCCTGTTTTAAGATCATGTATGATGGAACGCTGTTCACTGGACGGCCGGAATCTACTCAGGCAGTTCACATGGATCGCGTATGGTTCGAACCGTTTTGAAAAAGTTGCATAATGTTGCTCTGCGAGCACAGTGGTCGGAACAAGGATTGCCACCTGTTTTCCGTCATTTACAGCCATATAGGATGCCCTAAGCGCCACCTCTGTCTTGCCATAACCCACATCTCCACAAATCAGGCGATCCATAGGTGTTGGTTTTGCCATATCTTCAAGGGCATCCTCAATCGCTTTGAGTTGGTCATCTGTCTCTTCAAATGGAAAAGCAGATTCAAAGTCACGAAAATAACGGTCCGGAGACCCGAAAGCGTACCCTTTTTTCACCTTTCTTGCCGCATAGAGTTTTAGCAGCTCCCCGGCAATTTTTTCGGCTGATCTTTTTATACGTTTTTTAATCCGTTCCCACGACTTACCACCCATTTTATCAAGCATAGGTTTAATGTTATCAACCCCGACATACTTTCGCACCATATCCATGCGATCCACCGGAAGATAGAGCTTATCGTTATCTCTGTAGATTATCAGAAGATAATCGTTTGAAGCACCATCTAATTTGAGTCTGACGAGGCCCCCATACATTCCGATACCATGTTCATCGTGAACAACCAGATTTCCTTTTTTGAGATCTTCAAAGGTAATCTGCTGAGATCGAATCCTTTGGTCGGATTTTTTTCGCTTTCGGCGCTTTGTGCCGAATATTTCATCCTCGGTCACAAGTGACAGTGCTTCAGCCGACCACACAAACCCCCGCGAAACCTGGCCAATGCAAAGGTAGGCCCGCCCTTTTTCCAATTTTCCTGCAGACGCAATCTCAGGAAAACCGTCCAGGATTTCAGGGTGTATATCATACGGAAAAAGGAGGGACTTCAACTGCTCGGCCTGTGAGTTGGTCCCACAAACGAGCAAGGCATTACAACCGGCAGCGGTTTGATTTTTGATCCAGGTTGCAAGATGTAGAAAAAAATGCTCCTTTTCCCATTGGCGCTTGAGCTTTTCGCTTAACTCGCTGTTTTCTTCAACAAAAAAACGGGATGATTGAACGTCCTGATTCGTGTGGGAAACGCCGATTGACAGTGGGAGTCTTTCGAAGATCAACGGTTTCTTTCTCATAAAGGTTGTTTTTGCCTTCTCCCATTCCAGATAAAGGCGGTTCGGTTTAACACATAGTTTCCCCTCATCCCGGGCGGTTCTAAAATTATTAGCGACCTCTTTCTGGGATTTTTCAGCAGCCTCTTCAAGTTCCTTCAACTCCATCAAAATAAAGAGTGCCTGGTCCGGAATATAATCCAAAAATGTACCGAGTGAAGGATAGATAAATGGCAGGAAGCCCTCTATCCCCGGGAAAACACCTTCATTTTTCAATTGATCGATCGTTTTTCGCACCTGAGTGACCGGCATTTCAAGCTCGGCTGCCTCTCTTCGGACCTGGCTGATGATATGATGCAGGCGATCCTTTTTTATAATCGTTTCCCTTGCCGGAAGGATGATCGCCTCAGATATCTTTTTCTGTCTCCGTTGGGTGACCGGAGAAAAGAATCGCAATGAATCAACCGTCTCACCCGATAGTTCAATGCGCAATGGATAGGAATAAAGCGGTGTATATAGGTCCAGGATACCACCTCTTAGACTAAAATCACCCGGCTCCTCAACAATCAGGGAACGGGTATATCCACCTGAGATGAGTTTTTGAATCAATCCCTCCCGATCGATCTCCTCACCTTCAATGATGAGTTCGGCATAATCGGTTATTTCATTTTTCGGAACGATTTTTTGAAGCAGCGCATCGACTGTTGTCACCACCAAGGGAGATGCTCCTCCTGCGGTCAGCCGGTAAAGGGTGCGGATTCTTTTTGCAGCAGTTTCATTGTGGTAAGAAAGAAATTTAAAGGGCAAAATGTGGTAGGAAGGAAAATCAATGAGCGGTACGTTTGACCGATTTGAAAAAAAATTCAAGTCCTGATAAAACCTTTCCTCGTCCTTCAATGAAGGGAGAATTACAACTGTGGGGAGGTGAAGCTGAAGGTAAATCTGCACTGTCAGATAGGCCGCCTCAGCTCCCTGAATACCTGTACAATGAATTCGGCTGCCTCTTTGAGGTATCGAGCTGATGAAAGTTTGAAGTGAAGTTTTTTCTTGATTTCGATCTATATACACAATAGCTTATCCCTACAACATGCCGGCGTAGCTCAGATGGCAGAGCAGCTGATTCGTAATCAGCAGGTCGACGGTTCAAATCCGCCCGCCGGCTCCAAT
>CAZSON010000031.1:0-18323 GCA_964608375.1 uncultured Desulfobacter sp.
TATACAAAACCGATCTGATAAACCGGGGTGATTGTACCGCCCCAATGGTGTTTGAACGATGAAGGAGATAGTGTTTTACCATGGATATCCTTTGTAATGATTGCCGAAGTAAATTCAGAATCCCTGATGAAAAAATACCCGCTGGGAAGGCAGCATCTTTTGCCTGCCCAAAGTGTAAAAGCAGAATAACCATTGATTTGAATGATAAAAGAGATGACGCAGGCAAGGGGACGGCGGGAGATGAAAACATAGATGTCCTGAAAGATGTTTTATATGGAACCGACTCAGGGTCCTTTAATAGTGAAAAAGATCTTTTAGATATTATATATCAATATGATGCTTCAGAAAAACCGTTTGATTTTATCGAAACAGAGAGGAAAACCGCCCTCATCTGCGAAACCGATTCTGCGCTAAACCAACCGATCACAGATACTCTTCGATCGATGGCCTACCATATTTCAAACGCCAACAACACCCGTGATGCTTTAAGGATGATGTGGTATCACCTTTTTGATCTTATAGTGGTCGATGAGAATTTCGGTACCAACAACCCGGAGACAAATCCGGTGATGAAGCACCTGGAAGGGCTGGAAATGTCGGTGCGCCGGAATACTTATGTGGTCATAATCAGCAAAAGGTTTCGCGCCATGGATCAGATGATGGCGTTTAACAAAAGCGCAGACCTGATTATTAATGCCGGCAAAATTGATCAGACTGAACAGATCTTGAAACAGGGTCTGTCCGACCACGAAACACTTTACCAGATATATAAGGAGTATTTAGTCAAAGCGCTCAGGGTATAGACCGGGCCATTGTACTCCACCCACCTATCTCTCACCACACACAAGACACGCGAGCACGTGAAGGTGGAAGATCTGTGATGCCTGGATTTCTAACCGTCTTTTATTGTCACTGTAAATATTTTGGGTTTTACATTGACCAGAGTCGTGGTCAGCGGCAGGGTGATGATTGCACGTCTGGGGTAGATTCCGGGTTTGAGGCCGTTCAGATCGATTTGCACTTTGATTCCCTTGTCCTTTTGGAGCTTTTCAAGAACATTTTCAGGCCCCTTCACCTCAATATTGATCACAGGTGGGGTGATCCTGTAAGAATACGGCGACCCTTTTCCTTCGACAGGAATATCTTGAATTTTTTTTGAAACAATCTTTTCTTTGATTTGCACTTCAACGTGAATCGGCATAGAGACAAAGGGAGTTGCGGTGCCTTCAGAGAGATCAAGTGCTATTTCTCTCTGAAATGATTCAGATATGCCATTTACATCAATCGGCTTCGTAAGAATTTCTTTTTTTTGGGATAGGATTTTCCCAGAGCCTTTCAAAATAATGGACGACGGTTTTGCTTTTGTTGCAACAACCTCAAATCCGGGTGCCGGATTTCCGGAGATAGAGACGATAACCGGTACAACCTTCTTCACTTCCTTTTCCATCTTCACCCTGAGAAAGGACGGACTGACCTTAAGGATGGAAATTCCATTTGGGAGCTTGATATTATTAGGATTGACCGGAATGGCATGAACACCGATCAATAGATCGGATACGTCCATTTTGTATCGCAGTTTCATCTCAGGCAGGGTTTTTGCCAGGGCTTTAAGGGCGCGGATTCTAGCTTCAATTCCCTTTGGCGGATGCTCGGTAATGATCAACCCTTTTGGGATATTTTGAACATCGACTGGAATAAATATGTCGGTTTCGTACGATGATGAGCAGTTGAAAAGTAGCAGAATTGCCACTCCCAATAGGCATGAATGAAACGTGCATTTATTTGAGCGTACTGTCTCCAATGCCGCAATCTATAATTAGAACAGGGTAATCCGGATAGCTGGTGCTTTAATGTTCCCCAGTTCTGATTATTATGTTTCAGAATTTTGTGGATTAAAAGATAAAAGCTTTTCTATACATCTAAACGTACTCAACCGTAAAGGCTTTTTTTCCCGCGCCCTTTATGGCATCGATAATGCTGACGGTTGCGAACGTACCGGCAACGTCATGAACCCGTATAATATGAGCACCACGGAGGACTGCTGCGGCAACAGCTGCCTGGGTTCCGGTTTCCATCACCTGGGAATCCGGGAAAATATCGTTACCACTTTTCTTTTTAAGAAGGTTTCGTATAAAGGATTTTCTAGATGGCCCTATCAGGATGGGAAGCCCCAATGAGTGGAATTCATCCAGCCGGTCGATGAGTTCAAGGTTGTTCTCAACTGTTTTTCCGAAACCGATCCCCGGATCAATGATCACCATCGATTGGTGAATTTGCCCTTTTTCCGCCCTTTTGATGGCATCGTTTAAAAAGGTTTTTACTTCTTGGACAATATTATCATATTTAGGCGCTACCTGCATGGTTTTAGGCGTACCACGCATATGCATCAAAATAACAGGAACTTCGTAGTAAGACACAATACCCGCCATTTCGTCATCAAAGCGGAGTGCGCTGATATCGTTAACAATTGACGCCCCTGCTTCAATCGCTTTCCTGGCAACCCCTGCCTTGGTGGTATCGATGGAGATGGGAATAGCGATTTGCCCCGATAGTTCTTTGATCACAGGAACCACGCGTCGAATTTCCTCTTCCTCGGGCACCTCATCGGAATACGGACGGGTCGATTCTCCACCGATATCGATAATATCGGCCCTCTCTTCGGCAAGTTTTAAACCTTGAGTAACTGCATCTTTACATGAATAAAATTTTCCGCCGTCGGAAAAAGAATCGGGTGTCACGTTGACAACACCCATGATCAAGGTACGTTTACCAAGATCAAGGCGGTGTCCATCCCATGAAATCGTATGGATCTTCATAGGCTAATTTCTCTGATTACCGGGTGTTCATCATGAAAAAACGAGTGCTTGATTACGCTTCGGATGACGATGCCTTCGCTTCCTCGCCGGGAGTATTTGCATCTTTTTCATTTTCAGAAGCTTTTGCTGGAATCTCGATCTCCGGCCTCAAGGAATGAATAAGCTCATCGAGTTCTTTCCCCAAAACCGTCTCTTTTTCCAGGAGAAGGTCTGCCAGTTTATGAAGGATATCTACATTCTCATTCAAGATTTTTTTTGAACGTTTATAGGATTGGTCGATCAGTTTTTTTATTTCAGCGTCAATTTTTTTTGCGGTTTCTTCCGAGTAGTCCCGATGCTGTGCGATTTCACGTCCGAGGAAAATTTGTTCCTCATTTTTTGAATAGGAAAGGAGCCCCAATTCCTTACTCATTCCCCAGGAACGAACCATCTTTTCAGCAAGCTCTGTCGCCTGTTTGATATCGTTGGCAGCACCGGTGCTAATCCGATTGAAAACAATTTCTTCGGCGATCCGCCCACCGAACGCGATCGAAAGCTCACTCTCGAGCTGGTCCTTATATTTGAAATCCCTTTCCTCCGGCAAGAACCAGGTAATACCGGCCGCACGGCCCCGGGGGATGATCGTTATTTTATTAACAACATCGGTCCCGGGGAGAAAACGGGCAACCAGGGCATGCCCGCCCTCGTGGTATGCCGTGGTTTTTCGGTCCTCTTCCTTGATTACTTTCGATTTTCGCTCCAAGCCCATATAAAC
Source organism: uncultured Desulfobacter sp. (assembly GCA_964608375.1). GTDB lineage: Bacteria > Desulfobacterota > Desulfobacteria > Desulfobacterales > UBA2156 > UBA2156. The sequence continues at coordinate 3,571 of CAZSON010000031.1, forward strand.
TTTGTCCTTGGAATCCTCAAAATCGGTCATATCAATTTTTTCTTTATTCCTTTTAGCACCCAAAAGGGCGGCTTCATTGACAAGATTTTCCAGATCGGCTCCGGAAAATCCCGGAGTTCCTTTTGCGAGGACGTTTAGATCCACGTCGGGTGCGATCGGTGTTTTTTTCATGTGAACTTCGAGAATTTTTTCGCGCCCTCTGATGTCCGGGAGCGGCACTACCACCTGGCGGTCAAATCTTCCGGGACGAAGAAGGGCCGGATCGAGCACATCCGGCCGGTTTGTTGCGGATATCAGAATAACCCCTTCATTTGATTCAAAACCGTCCATTTCGACCAGCAATTGGTTCAATGTCTGTTCTCTTTCATCATGTCCGCCGCCAAGGCCGGCTCCTCGATGCCTCCCAACGGCATCGATTTCATCAATAAAAATGATACATGGGGCGTTTTTCTTCCCCTGGACAAAAAGATCCCGCACCCTCGACGCACCGACGCCGACGAACATCTCCACAAAATCCGAACCGCTGATACTAAAAAACGGAACCCCTGCCTCACCTGCAATCGCCCGGGCGAGAAGCGTTTTTCCAGTACCGGGTGAACCCATCAGCAGCACGCCTTTAGGTATTCGTCCCCCCAGGCGGGTAAATTTTTTGGGCTCTTTTAAAAACTCGACGATTTCTCCCAATTCCTCTTTTGCCTCGTCGATCCCCGCTACATCTTCAAAGGTGACTTTGGCTTGCTGATCGGAAGAGAGGCGGGCTCGGCTCTTTCCGAAAGATAGCGCCTTACCGCCGCCAGCTTGCATTTGACGCATAAAAAAGATCCATACCCCGATCAATACAATCATCGGGAACCAGGAAACGAGTATATTCATATACCACGGCGCCTGCTGCGGCGGTTTGGCATCGATCGTCACGCCTTTTGCCCTGAGAATCTTGATCATGTCGCTGTCCTGAGGCGCAAACACCTTAAAACGGTTCCGGTTGATATCTGTGACGAAAAGTTCCTGACCCTGCAGGACGACCCCGGCCACCCGTTCATTTTCCACCATCGATAGAAATTCGGTATAGCTGATATTCTTTTCTGATGTTTGCTGTTGGTTGAAAAGGTTGTAGAGCATGATCATCATCAATGTAATGACCAGCCATAATGCTAAATTCTTATGAAATGGATTCAAAATCTAACCCTCCCGGCTTTGTACGCACACCCTTCGATCTTTGTAAGATTGATATTAATCATCTTTAGGGATTAGGCAAGAAAAAGTTCTGCTTTCAGGACCCTTTTGGTGGAAGGCATTACCTTAACCGATTCATCAATTCTGTGGCCGATGACCCACACGATTTTTTCCCGGCTCAACATTATGGGGCACCCCCTACGCATCGGCCCCGGAACCTTGTTGTTAATAAAAAAGGATTTAATTTTTTGAGTACCGGTCATCCCCAGGGGCGTAAAGCGGTCCCCCGGTTTAAAATTTCTAATGGTCAGCGGGAAACTCAATTTGTCTCTATCCAAAAAAATAACGCTGTCTCCGGTTTTGCGGATATTGCTAATCTCTTTTGCCTCTATTTCAGAAAATTTAATCGATACGCCGGTCTCTTGTATCAATAATGATCCGGGAGAAAACACTTTGTACTGAAATGGTGAGACAATGCCAAAATCTTTTTTGGACTTGCGTAAATCTTTTTTCTCTTTTGAGATTAGGATCCGATCGTAATCCCGCAGAATCCGAATACGATCGGGAAGATCTAATGCGCCGTTCATCGGTTCCTTTTTGAGAAGTCGGATAATGGCTTCGATATGGGAATATTGTATACGTCTCAAATCTCCTTTCACCGTTTCGATTGCTTTTCTGATAATCCTTCTTTGGGCAGCGATATGAAGCGCTGCAATGCGCTTGGCTGAGAGAATCATCAGATCGTTTTGCTTTGTCAGGATTGTCTTTTCAAATATGGAATCTATGACGTCTTTAGTCCATTCTTCTTCGGCACTTAAGATTAATCCAAACCGATTCAGGGCATCGACGATTTTTGGATTATACGATGATTTTAGATTGGGAATGAGTTGATAACGTATCCGGTTTCGAAGAAAAGTCAGATCTTTGTTCGATTCATCTGAAACATACGATAATCTGTTTTGTGCCAAAAAGTCGATAATTTCGGATCGTCCAACCCGAATAAGGGGACGAACGATCTTTCCAACTTTGCCGCTGACTTCTCTGACCGGAGAAATCCCTGTGGCACCCAGCACACCGCTTCCCCGAGAGATATATAGCAGAATGAGCTCCGCATTGTCATCGGCCTGGTGTCCCAGGGCAATTGTGTTGAATCCCTTTTTTTCCGCTACTTCGTGATAAAAGGCATATCGAAGATCGCGCGCTACCTCTTCCAGAGAACCCCCGGTGCTATTCTGACATTTATGCACATCTATCTTTTTTTGAAATATCGGCAGGTTAGACTGTTTGGCCAGGGACCGGACAAACCGGGCATCATGATCCGAATTTTCGCCGCGAAGAGAGTGATTCAAATGGGCTATCCCGACATGAAGATGGAATTTAGGCGCCAGAGTAATCAGTACATGAAGAAGTGCAACTGAATCGGGCCCTCCTGAGACACCGGCAAGGACAGCATCGCCGGGTTGAATCATTTTATAGGTCGCTATGGTTTTTTCTACAGTGGTCAGCAATCTGGAGCGATACGGACTCCCAATTTTATTAGAAGGTGTTGGGAACATGAGGTGAATAGCGCATGTGGTCGCGTTATGGATGATCGATGCCTGTTGGGCGGTTATCATTAAACTATAGCAAATAATGGGTTCTGTCAACAATAAACAGATAACACCGAAAGGCGGTTACAGCTATAAACCTTGATCAGAGGACGACATAACATGTTCTTTTTTCCTTGAAATTTATTTTTTTTAGGTTAAATATAGTCCTGGTTGTGCTAGGCGGGGAGTTAGCGGTGCCCTTTTCCCGAAATCCGCTCTATGCGGGGCTGAACTCCCTCAAGAGGGTTTTCTTTTGAAAATGTGAACGTCATCATGATCGGCCGCTGCGTAACAGAAGCCCACGAACCTCGTCAGGTCCGGAAGGAAGCAGCGATAAGTGACGTTATCTGTGTCGTGGAAAGATTCCGATCATATAGATGACCTCTGTTTTTAAAAGAATCTCGATGGAGGGTGCACAACCAACTCCACGTCAATTTACTACAGGGATTGAAACCCCCCGGCATCTTGGGTTTTTTCATCAGTACTAAAAACCCCTTACCATCTTGACATCCTTCCAGATAGTCTTATTTTTTATCAAAATTGGAAAGTAGACACGGTTTTATAAACGATCCGAAGGGCTTGACCTGTTCGTGTTTAACAAATCCGGAGAAAAAATAGGCTGATGACCGAAACGGAGAGCAAAAAAATACCGATATATTCAGAAACCGAAAAGAGCGATTCAGACAGAAAAAAGAGCAAAAAACACGACCCAGAGAAAGTAAAAAAGACCAAGCCAAAGACGTCTTTAAAGGAGTTGGAGTCAAAGCTCGAATCTGCGGAAAATGAAGCCAAGGAGAATTATGATCGTTTTTTGAGGGTTTCGGCTGAATTTGAAAATTACAAAAAGCGTTTTGCGCGCCAGATTGATGAATTCAGAAAATTTGCGAATGAATCTTTGCTAAAAGATATGCTTTGCGTAGTGGACAATTTAGAACGGGCCGTGGATTCGTCCCAGAACGATGGCGCAAAAAATCACACGGTCGCAGAAGGCGTGACGCTGACCATCGGTGAGATTCTTAAAATTTTTAAAAAATTCAATGTCAAACCGATTTTATCTCTTAATGAACCATTTGACCCCAATTTCCACCAGGCGGTCATGCAGGAGGAAACTGAGGATTACCCGGATAATGTTGTTTTGAAGGAATTGCAAAAAGGGTATCTGATGCATGATCGTTTGCTCAGACCGGCTATGGTTATCGTTTCGAAGGCAAAAGAGGGAAAAAACGACCAAAAAAATGACGAAACAAAAAAAATAAAAATAGAAAAAAAGTAAACATTTTGTACGAGGTAAGGAGGATAACAAATGAGTAAAGTAATTGGTATCGATCTTGGCACCACCAATTCGTGTGTGGCGATTATGGAGGGTGATGAGCCAAAAGTCATCACAAATCCTGAGGGGGGGCGCACCACACCTTCAATTGTCGCAATTTCAGAAAGCGGAGAGAGGCTGGTGGGTCAAATTGCAAAACGACAGGCCATTACCAATCCTGAGAATACGGTTTTTGGCGTAAAACGTCTTATAGGCCGTAAATATGGATCGCCGGAAGTACAAGGGGATATTAAGATCCTCCCCTATAAGCTCGAACAGGCAAGCAGCGGTGGCCTTCGCATTAATCTTCGGGGAAAGCTTCAGAGCCCTGCCGAAATATCTTCTTTTATTCTTGCAAATATCAAGAAGACCGCGGAGGAATATTTGGGTGAGAAGGTAACCGATGCCGTGATAACTGTGCCCGCTTACTTTAACGATAGCCAACGACAAGCGACCAAAGACGCCGGAAAAATAGCCGGCCTAAATGTGTTGAGGATCATAAACGAGCCAACCGCTGCATCTTTGGCCTATGGTTTGGATAAGAAAAAGGAAGAAAAGATTGCTGTATTTGATCTGGGAGGTGGCACTTTTGATATTTCCATACTTGAAATCGGAGAAGGTGTGTTTGAGGTGAAAGCGACTAATGGCGACACCCACCTCGGGGGTGAAGATTTCGACATTCGGCTGATCGATTACTTGGCTTCTGAGTTCAGAAAAGATCAGGGAATTGATATTCGAAATGACAAAATGGCATTGCAACGGTTAAAAGAAGCGGCAGAAAAGGCGAAAATGGAGCTTTCGACTTCGATGGAGACCGATGTCAACCTTCCATTTATTACCGCCGATGCGAGTGGTCCCAAACATCTCAACATAAAACTGACCCGAGCTAAACTGGAATCGCTTGTTGGTGATCTTTTGGATAAATTGGAAAAACCGTGCCAAATTGCCATTAAAGAATCGGGGTTCACTTCAAGAGAGATCAATGAAGTCATCCTTGTGGGCGGCATGACCCGGATGCCGGCGGTTCAAGAGCGCGTAAAGAATTTTTTTGGACGCGAGCCCCACAAAGGGGTTAACCCGGACGAAGTCGTGGCTGTCGGAGCTGCGATTCAGGGCGGGGTATTGAAAGGGGATGTCAAAGACGTTCTGTTGCTCGATGTTACACCGCTTTCCCTGGGTATCGAAACCCTTGGCGGCGTGATGACCCGGTTGATTGAAAAAAATACGACAATCCCGACTAAAAAAAGTCAGATATTTTCAACGGCTGCTGACAGTCAACCGGCAGTCTCGATCCATGTGCTCCAGGGTGAACGGGAGATGGCCGCAGGGAATAAAACGCTTGGGCGTTTTGAACTTGTGGGCATACCCCCTGCGCCGAGAGGGGTGCCTCAGATCGAGGTGACATTTGATATTGATGCCAATGGTATTGTTCACGTGGCGGCAAAAGATCTAGCAACCGGAAAAGAACAGTCCATCCAGATTACAGCGTCTAGCGGTCTGTCTCAGGAGGAGATCGATAAACTGGTCAAGGATGCCGAGCTTCACGCTGAAGATGATAAAAAGAAAAAAGAACTGGTGGAAGCGCGAAACACCGCTGATGCTTTGATCTACTCCACTGAAAAGTCGATCAAAGACCTGGGAGACAAAGTAGATGCTGCAACGAAAACCCAGGTTGAGGATGCCACCACCCGCCTTAGAAAGGCGATGGAGGGAGAGGACGCTGCGGAGATTAAACGGCTCAGCGAAGAGCTGACCCAGGCCTCTCACAAGCTGGCAGAAGCGATGTATCAGCAGGCCTCCCAGACAACGGATCAGCAGGCGGGTCCCGAGGGAACCCAGGCAGAAGGCGGCGGTCAGCAGGCCGAAGGGTCAGCCCCTGATGAAGAAGTAGTTGATGCGGATTTCGAAGAGGTAAAAGACGATAAAAAATAGCGGTCGATTATCAATCGTTTTAAATCCCGTGTGCACCCTGTGCCACGGGATTTTTTTCTGTCAAAATTGCGATCAAGCAAAAAAAACGAACGCCAGGGCATTAGCTTGCTTATCGGTTTCAATATGTCTTGAAACGGAAAGTGAAATGAGGGATATTAACTGTTCAAGTTTCGTGCCTGATATTTTAAGGGAAACCGCATCAGGCAAAGGGTAAATAGAAATTTTTACGGAAAAACCGGATAGAACAATTCGTGGAAAAGCGAACAAGAGAAAAACGGTTTTTAGCGGCAGTGCCTCCGTGGGTATTTATCGGAGCAGTGGTCGTGCTGTTTCCGATATTTACCTTTGTAACACTGGAGAATATCAACCGCCAGAAGGAAAGCAGCATACGCCTCCTGCTGGAAAAAGGAGCGGCACTGATACGGTCCTTTGAGGCAGGAACCCGAACCGGAATGATGGGAATGGGTTGGGATGACTTTCAACTTCAAAAATTGCTGACCGAAACCGCCCAGCAACCCGACATAGTCTATCTCCTCGTCACCGATCATCGTGGAACGATTCTCGCGGACAATGATGCGGCCCGGATTGGTGGAAAACATGGAAAGAGATTGGACCTGAACCTCATTTCCCATTCGAACAAATTGAACTGGCGCGTTTTATCAAGACCCGATGGCAAGAAAATTTTTGAAGTTGTTCGAAAATTTTCACCTACGGGTGGTTTTCCGGGATTTCGCCGCGGTCATATGATGCTCAATCGATTATTTCAACAGCATTTCAAGCAATGGAAAAGCGATGAATTTGTCGATCTGATAATCTTTGTGGGTCTGGATATGCGTTTTGTTGAGGAAGCGAGGCGGACAGACATGCGGCACACGGTGGTTATGACCTCCATCCTCCTCTTGGTCGGGTTTGCCGGGATTATTTTACTTTTTCTGGCCCAGAGTTATCGCAGTGCCAGGGCATCGCTCTCGAGAATTAAGGCATTTTCCGACAATCTGGTTGAGAATATACCTATCGGACTTATGGCAACCGACCCCGATGGCCGGATCGCCTCTCTCAACCAGGTGGCCGGTCATATCCTGAACCTGTCATACGAAAGTGCAATCGGCGAAGATGCGAAAAAAATACTTCCACCCCAACTGTGGGAGCAATTAAAGGGGATCGGTGTAGACAAAAGAGTTGTAGGAAAGGAGATCGACTGCTTGATGCATGATGGGCGTGTGGTCCCCCTGGAGGTGAGCGCTTCTTTTGTCAAAGATGAAGCAGGAACCTTTCTCGGCCTTGTTACCCTCTTTAAGGATTTGACCGAAGTTCGTTTGCTCAAAGAGGAGGTTGCAAGGAACCAGCGTCTTGCAACCGTCGGAAGGTTGGCAGCCGGGATTGCCCACGAGATTCGCAATCCGCTCAGTTCGATTAAGGGATTTGCCACCTATTTCAAAGAAAGATATCAGGGAAAACCTGAAGATCAACAGGTTTCAAATATCATGATCCAAGAGGTCGACCGGTTAAATAAGGTGGTGGGCCAGCTGCTCGATTTTGCAAAACCGGTCACAATTTCAAAATCGTCGGTTTCTTTGAAACTGTTTATCGAGAATTCTTTGAGGCTGGTCACCCGTCAGGCAGGAGAGAAAAAAATAACGATTCAAACAGACTTTCATCCTCAGGTTGACATCGGATTTATAGACTCGGATCGAATCAATCAGGTATTGTTAAATCTTTATCTAAATGCCATCGAATCGATGAAGGAGGGCGGTTGTCTTTCGGTAACCGTGTCGCTTTTGGCAGATGGAGAACAGATCGAGATTCGGGTCTCAGATACCGGCGCCGGTATTCATGCCGATGATCTTGTGCACATCTTTGATCCCTACTTTACAACAAAGACCTCCGGAACCGGCCTGGGACTCGCCATTGTTCATAATATTTTAAAGAACCACGGCGGCGAGATAAAGGTGGAGAGTCGATCGGGTCAGGGAACCACAATAACGCTCCTGTTACCGAATTCTAAAAATAACAGGGAGGAGTAAAAAGAAAGATGGCCATCAAGAAAGGAAAAAATACAATACTGATTGTGGATGATGATGATGCACATCGAACCATGCTGCGCACCCTTCTCGGCGGATGGGGATATGAAATTTCAGAGGCCGATGACGGTGCAATTGCCGTCGAGGCGGTGAAGAGGAGTCCTTTTGACCTGGTGTTGATGGACATTCGAATGTTAAAAGTTTCGGGGATCGAGGCTCTCGATCAGATCAAAGCCTTTAACCCGGTGATTCCGGTGATCATCATGACCGCCTTCTCATCGGTTGAAACCGCTGTGCAAGCCCTTAAAAAAGGGGCGTACGATTACCTGACAAAACCCCTCGATTTCGACAAGTTGAAACTGACCATGGAAAGGGCAATGGAGCACACCCGGCTAAAAGAGGAAAACCGTCTTTTGAAAGAAAATCTTGGAAAGCACTTTGACCGGCAGAACATCATCGGAAACAGCACTGCCATGTCTAGATTGCTCCAAACCGTCGCCCAGGTAGCGCCATCTGAAGCAACGGTTTTAATCAGTGGTGAATCCGGAACAGGGAAGGAATTGATTGCCGGCGCAATTCATTTTAACAGTCAAAGAAAACAAGGCCCTTTTGTCAAGATGAACTGTGCGGCCGTTACCGAGACCTTACTTGAATCTGAGTTTTTCGGACACGAAAAAGGATCCTTTACCGGCGCGGATCGGCGAAAAGAGGGCCGTTTTCTACAGGCGCAAGGGGGAAGCATTTTTTTGGATGAAGTCAGTGAAATGTCTCCCGGCATGCAGGTCAAACTCCTGCGGGTTCTGCAGGAAAAAGAGATCACGCGTGTAGGCGGTGAAAAGGTGATTCCGGTAGATGTCCGGGTCATATCGGCCACAAACCAATCGCTTTTAGATATGATAAAGGAGGGAACTTTCCGGGAGGATCTTTATTACCGTCTCAATGTGGTCAGCCTTGAAATACCTCCCCTGCGCGGGAGGCGGGAAGACATACCGCTTCTGGCGCAGCGATTTTTAAAGGAGTTTACCATAAAGAATCGAAAAGAGATCGAAGGGTTCACTCCACAGGCCATGGATGCTCTGGTCCGATATGATTGGCCCGGAAATGTCCGCGAGCTGATGAATGCCATCGAAAGAAGTGTTGTACTAGCCCGCTCGGAATACCTCGATGCCGAAGATCTCTCTGTTATTCGTGATTCTTCCCGGATGATACCGGATTCCCTCCCTGGTGTTTCGGATGTAGGAAAGGATGTTCCATTGGATCAGGTCGAAAAAGCCACGATTTTAAGAACCCTGGAATCTACCGGTGGGAATAAAAGTGAGGCTGCCAGGCGACTGGGCATCACTCGAAAGACGCTCCATAAAAAATTGAATAAATATGGGATGACGTCTTGAGCAAAAGCGCCATGTGGCTTTAAAATAGGCTGAAAATGCATAAGGAAACAAGAAAATGCCTCCATCAAACTTCTATAAAATGAGGTGTACCGCTTGCGGCACCCGGAACAGAATTCCTTCAGATAAAGTCGACGCCGATCCGAGATGTGGAAAATGCAAACTGATCCTTAGAACCGAAGCGCTTTTCCTACCCCAGCCGGTGGTTGTTTCAGACATTAATTTTGACAAAATGGTACTGCAATCTCCTCTACCGGTTCTCCTTTTTTTCTGGGCTCCATGGTGCCCCACCTGTATGTCGACGGCGCCGGTAATAGACGAGTTTGCTGCAGATTCAAAGGGCAAGGTCAGGGTCGGAAAATTGAATGTGGATAACAGCCCCCGGACCGCATCGAAATTCAATGTTCTGAGCGTCCCGAATATGTTGGTATTTGATAACGGTCATCTCCAGGAAAATATTTTGGGATCCATGCAGAAATATGATATCATGATGAAAATGAGCCGATATATTTAAAAGAGGGTATTGAAAAAATGACATTTAAGAGATGGATCATCGTGCTATGCGGTCTGATCATTTTGCTCCCATATATGACATATGGCCAGAAATCTTCCGGCGGATTTAATCGGAAGGGAGCGCCATCATCTCTGACGCTCGATGAAGTGATCACCAAGGTTGAAGAAAGATACAGGGGTGCGGATTTCTCAGCCCGGTTTTATCAGGCATCGACCCTGAAAGCGGTGGAAATCACCGATACAGCCAAAGGAAGGATCTACGTCAAATATCCCGCGATGATGCGGTGGGAGTATGAAAGCCCTGAAAAGCAGATTATTCTAACAGACGGGGCAAGACTGTGGGTATACCGGCCGGAGGAGAATCAGGTGATGATGGGTAAAGCGCCCTCCTTTTTTGGAGAGGGCAAAGGCGCCAGCTTTTTATCTGATATCAAACGTGTCCGGCAATATTTTGATACTGCCATGGAAAATAAAGACAAAAACGAAAATTATGTCTTAAAGCTTCTACCAAAAAAAGAGATGGCAGGTGTGTCGGAGATCTATTTGACGGTTGACCGGAACCGTTTTGAGGTCGTTCGAATTATCACACGTAATATATACAAAGATGAAACCCGAATCGAACTGAGCCGATTACGGTTTGACCAAAAACTCGATGGTTCTCTTTTTCGTTTTAACATACCAGACGGAGTTGATGTGTTTCAGCTCGATGAACCGAACCGGTAAACAGGTTTCCGCTTTAAGCGTCCTCCATAACATCGTCCGGAATATCGGCATTGGTGTAAACTTTTTGGACATCCTCGTTGTCTTCAAGGGCCTCCATCAGCCTGACCATCTGTTCAGCCTCTGAACCCTGAAGATTTGTTGTCGATTGGGGAAGCATGGTGATTTCAGCCACCAGACAGGGAATCGACCTGTTCTCCAGAGCCGCCTTCACAGATTCAAAATCTCCGGAAGTGGTAATCACTTCAAAATTTTCATCCTCCTCCAGAACATCCTCAGCACCGGCCTCAATGGCCGTATCCATGAGGACTTCTTCATCCGCCGCCCCTTTTTCCACCACCAGGTACCCTTTTTGGTTGAACATCCATGAAACACATCCGTTTTCGCCGAGGTTGCCGCCGTGCTTGCTGAAAATATGTCTGATGTCTGCAACCGCCCGGTTTTTATTGTCACTGAGAGATTCGACCAGAATAGCGGTGCCACCGGGGCCGTATCCTTCGTAGATGCTCTCTTCATAATTTACCCCTTCGAGTTCCCCGGTTCCTTTTTTGACGGCTCTCTCAATATTGTCCTTTGGCATATTTTCATTTTTTGCCGTCTGAATAGCGGTCCGAAGCCTGGGGTTTGAAGTTGGATCGCCCCCTCCCCCCATCCTCGCCGCCACTGTAATTTCTTTGATCAGTTTGGAAAAAATTTTTCCCCGTTTGGCGTCGGTGGCCCCTTTCTTATGCTTTATGGTCGACCATTTGCTGTGTCCAGACACGTTATCCTCCTGTTTTTTTCCCAAGTCCGATGATGAAAAGTTCCCGGCTTGCCTTGCGGCTGGCTGATGGTTTAAATACCTTACATTGATGAAAACTCGATTTTACCGATTCTGAAAAAATTTTAAAATCTCCCCCCTGAAAAATTTTACAGACAAAAGATCCGCCCGGCAATAATCGGGTTTGCGCAATGGCCAGCGCACGCATACAAAGATGAAAAGACCGGGCAGCATCTGTCTCCCGGTTGCCGGTTGTATTCGGCGCCATATCGCTCAGCACGACGTTAAAACCGCTGCCAACAGATGTCGCCAAATCTTCATCAAACCTCATGATGTCACCGATGATGGTCCTGACATTGGCAGGCAGTTTGATCGAAACCGGTTTTAGATCGATGCCGATGACATGGCCCCGGTCCCCGGTCAGACCGGCTGCAAATTTCAACCATGATCCCGGGTGACAGCCAAGATCCAAAATCCTACCGCCCTTCCGGATCATGTGGTACTTGCGCTGAATCTCCTGAATTTTATAGATCGATCGGGCAGGAAACCCCTCTTTTTTGGCCTGTCGCGAATAATGGTCTTCCCACGAATTCATTTTCCACTCAGATTTTACCGAGATTGAGCGCCGGTTTTCTCTGATCCGGATCAGGGAAACAGCGCCTCCGCCATCTGCTCGATGCGTTTTAACCCGATAATTTCGATTCCCTTTGTTATAGACATCCGTTTGAGATTGCTTTTTGGAAGAAGACACCGGGTAAAACCCATTTTTTTAATTTCAGATACACGGGCATCGACCTGACCGATAGCCCGCACTTCCCCTGTCAGACCGACCTCCCCGAGTACGACGGTTCCGTTGGTGATGGCCCGGTCCAAAAGGCTCGATGCCATCGCTGAAACAATTCCGATATCGACCGCCGGTTCATCTACCTTGACTCCGCCGGCAACATTCATAAAGATGTCGTGCGACATCAAATTCATCCCCAGTATTTTCTCCATAACCGCCGCCAGCAATGCCACCCGGTTGTGGTCAAGACCCAATACGGTTCTGCGTGGTGTTCCAAGGCTGGTCGGAGTTGCCAGGGCTTGAATTTCCACCAGAATCGGCCGGGTGCCCTCCATACTTGCGGTAACCACCGATCCCGGTGAGTTTTCAGGACGTTCGGAAAGAAATACGGCTGACGGGTTGGCCACCTCGTCCAGACCTTTGTCCTTCATTTCAAAGACGCCAATTTCATTTGTCGAGCCGAATCTGTTTTTTACCGCGCGCAGAATTCGATAGACATGATTCCGGTCCCCTTCAAAATAGAGTACCGTATCGACCATATGTTCCAAAAGTCTCGGTCCTGCGATGGCGCCTTCCTTTGTCACGTGACCGACCAAAAAGGTGGGGATGTTGGTTTTTTTGGCCATGAGCATCAGCCTCATGGTCGACTCCCTCACCTGGCTCACGCTACCCGGCGCTGATGAGAGGTCCGCATTGAACATGGTTTGTATCGAATCGATTACCAGGACATCCGGCTTTGCAGATTCCAGCATCGACAGGATCGATTCAAGCTCTATTTCCGAGACGACGAGGAGATCAGGGGAAATGGTGGAAAGCCGTTTGCTTCTAATTCGAATCTGAAGGATCGATTCTTCTCCGGAAACATACAACACCTTATGCCCTTTGACTGTAAGGCCATGCAGAACCTGCAGCATCAGCGTCGATTTGCCGATGCCGGGATCTCCGCCGATCAGAACCAGGCTGCCTTGAACAAGGCCCCCGCCCAAAACCCGGTCGAACTCTTTGATGTGTGTGGAAAGACGATCCACATCTTCAATTTTTACCGAATCAATCGGAACCGGTTGATTGCGGGAAGCGGGCAGGCCATACATCGGTCCTCGAGTCAACCCGGAAGAAACCGTCTCCTCAACAAGGGTGTGCCACTCTCCGCATTCAGGACACTTCCCCATCCATTTCGGGGTCTGATATCCACATGTCTGGCAGCAGAATATGGTCTTTGCGTCTTTTTTTGCCAAATTGAAGTTCCCTTTTAATAATTGACAACCCGATGCCAACATGGCATTTTAGCATGATTACCCAAGCGGTCGCAACCGGAAATTTTTTCTCGAAATATCATTTAAAGGATAATAAAGGAATGTTAATTTATCGATTCAAAGCACGGAAGTTTTTGATTTTGCTCCTCTGTCTCTTCATGGCGGTTTTTCTGTTTCCAACTTCTGATATCGAAAGCGCCGAAACCGCGGACGACCTTTTTGGATCGCTTCAGACACGACTTATCCGTGACGGTTTTGATCAGACGATGATAAACTCTGTATACCAGGACCCGAAGGTCTATCTGGATAAAAAAATCATAAAGGTCTATTTCACATACAGGGAAGCCAAATTGAATTACGACCAGTTCACTACCCGGAGATCTATCAAAAAGGCAAGAGCTTATATTAAAGAACACACCGATGCTTTTCAGGCAGTTGAGAAAAACTTTGGAGTGGACAGGGAAATTATTACCGCGATCATTTTGGTTGAAACACAATTTGGTAAAGTGGTGGGGAAAAAATCCATTTTAAACACCTTTTCAACTTTGGCTGCCCTGGCAGATCCCGATGTAAGGGAAACCCTGTGGAAAGAGATTTCAAGTACCAGGAATCTGGATCAAAAAAAGTTTGAAAAATGGTCGGCAAGAAAATCAAAATGGGCGTATCGCGAACTAAAAGCCTATTTGAAATATAGTGCCAAGGAAAAGATACCACCTTCAGAGGTGAACGGGTCGTTTGCCGGCGCCATGGGGATTGCCCAGTTTTTGCCGAGCAATATTTTGGCCTATGCAAAAGATGGAAACAATGACGGGCGCATCGATCTGTTCAACCACTCAGATGCCATCGCAAGCATTGCAGGCTATCTGAAAAATTACGGGTGGAATCCTGGAATCGACGGTAAAAAGGCATACAAAATTGTCTATCGGTATAACCGCAGCCCATATTATGTGAAGACTGTATTAAAAATTGCCGAACTTTTGAAGGGATAATCGGCAGAAATGGAAACCGTTGCTGCGTGGATCAAAATCGGATTTGTTTTTCTCATTTTAACTTTTTTGGCAATTTTCGATGTGGCGCGAAAAGATTTCGGTACCATCCAAAAGAAAGCGATTTGGGGACTTGTCGCAGTGGTACCGTTTATCGGGTGGTTGATTTATCTTGTGTTTGGGTTCAGAAAAGGAAAGAAGCCGGAAAGAGAGGGGCCTGGCAAATAATGTTTGACAAACAAGCCCTTTTTAAATAGAAAATCGTTTTTCAACCGAATACACGGTCCCATCGTCTAGTGGTTAGGACGCCGGCCTCTCACGCCGG
>CAZSON010000032.1:0-18022 GCA_964608375.1 uncultured Desulfobacter sp.
GCCCCGAGATAGACTTTTCGGACATAGTCGTTTTTGATCAGGTTTTCGGCATCGTCGTGCAGGGCGATCCTCCCGGTTTCCATCACATAACCGTACCGGGCGATCCGGAGTGCCATGTTGGCATTTTGCTCCACTAAAAGGATGGTAACACCTTCCCTGTTTATCTCCTCAATAATGTGAAATATTTCTTCCACCAAAATAGGGGCCAACCCGAGTGAAGGTTCATCCAGCAGCATCAGCTTTGGATTGGACATCAGCCCCCGGGCAGTGGCCAGCATTTGTTGCTCGCCTCCGCTGAGAGTGCCCGCCATCTGTTTGGCCCGCGAATTAAGGACCGGAAAAGAGGTGTAAATTCTGTTCAGATTCTCTTGAACCTCTTTTCCGTCTTTTCGGGTAAACGCGCCCATCTTAAGGTTTTCCTGTACCGTAAGTCCCATAAATATGTCCCTGCCCTCCGGCACCTGACATATCCCCAGCCGTACGATCCGGTGGGGAGAAATATGATGAATCGGTTGTCCCTGGTATAGGATTTTTCCACCGGCGCAGCGGATAAGCCCTGAGATGGTCCTCAGTGTGGTACTCTTGCCGGCTCCGTTCGCCCCGAGCAGGGCGACAATCCCTTTTGCCGGAACCTCAAGAGAAATCCCTTTGAGCGCTTGTATTCGACCGTAGTACGATTCAACGGAGATGAGTTTAAGCATCGTGTTTTGCTGTGCCCAAATAGGCTTCGATTACATTTTTATTCTGTTGGATTTCCTTCGGCGTCCCTTCTGCGATCTTTTGGCCAAAATGAAGTACGCAGATCCGATCGGAAAGCCCCATAACAAGGCGCATATCATGTTCCACCAGCAAAACGGAGATCCCTCTTTCATCCCGGATCGATTGAATCAGACCCATCAGATTCTCTGTTTCCTTTGGATTCAGCCCTCCGGCCGGTTCATCCAGCAGCAAAATTTTTGGATTCAGCGCCATCGCTCGAGCCAGTTCCACTCGCTTTTGAATTCCAAAGGAAAGGTCGACCGCTTTCTGATCCTTGAAGGGATCCAGATTTAGAAAATTGAGAAGATCGAGGGTGTAATCTTTGTTTTGATCCTCTTCAGCTTTTGATCTGCGGGTGGCAAAAAAATTGGCCATGACCCCGGAACGGTAATAAAAATGACGTCCTGTAAGAACGTTCTCCAAAACCGTCATCTCATTGAAAAGCTCTATGTTCTGAAATGTCCTGGCGATTCCCCGTTTTGCCACCTGATGCGGCTTGAGTGAGAGCAGGTTTTCATCTTCAAATAAGATCCGACCGCCATCGGGTTTGTACAGGGCGTTAATGATGTTGAAAATCGTAGTTTTGCCGGCTCCGTTGGGTCCGATCAGAGAAAAAATCTCTCCTTTTTCCATGCTGAATGAACACTGATAGAGCGCCTGCAGACCGCCGAAGCTGATGGAGACATCTTCCACTATTAGGATCGGTTTCGTACTGCTCATATTTTCCTGATTTTATATTCCATCTCTTTCTCTTTTGTTTTCAAATAGACGGCGTACGAACCATAGCTGTCCACCAGTAGATTGTATTCAGGCGTCACGAAGATGGTGGTATTTACCTGCTCCAGCATTGCTGGCCCGAAAATTTTGTTTCCGCACTTCAACCCCTCGGCGTCAAACACGTCCACCTCCTTAAACCGCTTCTGCATCGGCAGATAGACTTTTCTCCTTCCTTTGAGCGCTGAAGATGGATTTGAACCCCCGTATGCTTTTGGCTTAATTTCCTGTTTTTCGGTCCTGCCGATACAGACCAGCCTGAGGTTGATCAGTTCGACCGATGTTTTTTCATCCTCAAGGGAATATCCGAAACGTTTGTTGTGCAGATGATGAAACCGGGTAACCCAGGCGTCAAAGTCGGCCTTTTCCACCTCATCCGTAGATATCTTCATATTGACTTCGTGATACTGTTTAACATAACGAAGATCCAGGGAATAGGTATATTCAATACAATCTTCCAAAATCCCCTCCGATGTAAGGAGATATGATCCTTTCTGTTTCATCCGGTTGAAAAAATCTTTGACACTCTTTGCATCTGCCTGGTTGAGCAGCGTGGCGTAAGTCTTCACAAAATCATGTTTGAGATCTGAAAGGAGCATGCCGGCCGCACAAAAAATGGATGACTCTCCGGGGATGAGCATTAAAGGTATTTCAAGTTCATTAGCGATCATGCAGGCATGGTTGGGACCGGCGCCGCCGGCGACAATCAACGGAAAATCCCTTGGATCATAACCCTGTTTAACGGAAACCTCACGCACCGCCGCCGCCATATTCACGTTGACAACATTGTACATTCCGGCGGCAGCCTCGTAGAGATCAATACCCAACGGTTCGGCGATATGGTTTATGATCGCCCGGCTTGCCTTTTCCGGATGCAAAGAAATATTCCCTCCTGCAAAAAAATCTTTTTCCAAATACCCAAGAACAAGATCAACATCGGTGCAGGTCGGCAGTTCTCCCCCCAGATTATAGCAGGCCGGTCCCGGGTTCGAGCCCGCGCTCTGAGGCCCCATTTTCAAAAAACCCCCTTCATCGATCCATCCGATGCTCCCACCGCCTGCGCCGATGGTCACAACATTGAGCATCGGAAGTGCCAGTTTCAGACGCGCAATCTCACCGGACGTCGTCACCGTGGGCGCCCTTTCCTTTACCAGGGAAGCATCGAAACTGGTACCGCCCATATCGATCGTGATACAATCCGAGTGCCCTTGGGCGGCAGCGTATTCAACACCGGCTACAGGGCCGGCGGCAGGTCCGGAAAGAAGGGTTGCAGCAGCCCTTTCAACAGCCAATTCAGGGGATGTGACACCCCCATTTGACTGCATGATCAGAAGAACCCCGGAAAAATGCGCATGCTGCAGTTTAGAGACCAACGAGCTGATATAATTTTTTAAAATAGGTCCCACATAAGAATTGAGAACAGCCGTGCTGACCCGGTCATAAAACCGGATGGATGGAAGGAGCCGGTTAGAAACCGTTACGTAAGCCTTCGGCAGCTTTTTTAAAACAATTTCTGCGGCTGCTTCTTCGTGCTCGCTGTTCACAAAAGAATTCATAAAGCAGATCGCAACAGTTTCCACACCTTCCTGAACCATGAAATTCACCTGATCTTCCACGTCATCCAGGTCGATCGCGGTTATTTGATCCCCTTTATAATCGATTCTCTCCTCGACAGGCAGCCTCAAATACCGGTCGACTAGCGGCGCCACATTCTTATACCGATTGTCGTACTGCTCCTCCCGAATTCCCCTTCTCATTTCCAGGGTGTCCCGGAGGCCTTTTGTGGTTAACAGCGCAGTTTTTGACCCGCTTCGGGTCAGAACCGCATTGGTGGTCACCGTGGTCCCATGGACGATGAGCGACACCTGGCGTAAAAACGCTTCAATCCCCAAATCCAGATCTGACGCCATCTGTTCGAGGCCGCAAATTACGGCAATCGAAGGCTCCTGCGGTGTGGAAAGCACCTTATATATCCGGGATGCGCTATTTCCTATGGACAGAAGAAAATCGGTGAAGGTTCCGCCTACATCAATCCCGATCTTGAATTTCATTCAGCTGTTAAGACTCCAGTCTCTTTTTGGCCTTTATGGCTGTTAACACCTTTTCCGGGGTAATAGGAAGATCCCTGACCCGAACGCCGACGGCATCATAGATGGCATTGGCGATTGCAGGTGCGGTCGGAACGCATCCGGGTTCACCAATTCCCTTTGCCCCATAAGGGCCATCTTTATCAAAAGTTTCAATAACCGGGGCTTCAACCGGCACAACATCCTTAATTGTCAGTATTTTGTAATCTCTGAAATTGGGGTTCATAATCTCACCCTTTTCATGTATGATCTGCTCGGTGAGCGCATATCCGATACCCATCATCACCCCCCCGTAAACCTGGCCCTCAAGGAGCATCGGGTTGATCGCCCGGCCGACATCATGGGCAGCGATGTATTTGAGTATCTGAACCTTTCCGGTCTCCTCGTCCACCTTCACACGCACACCGTGGGTGCCAAAAGTATAAGTCATGGAAGTGTTGCCTTTAAAATCTCTTCCCAGATTTTCGTTTTCAGGGTCATAGAAATATTCGGCCATTAACATTTCGCCATTTGTGCTGAAATGGGATTTGCGCAAAAGTTTTCCGATCTCCAGCCGCTTTTCCGGGTCCTCTTTCACCATGACCATTCGATTCGCCATAACCAGTATTTCCGGAGGCGCTTCCAGCTCCTTGGCAGCCATGTCCAAAATACGTGCTTTTATTTTCTTTGCGGCGCCGAGGGCGGAGTTTCCGGCAACAAATGTTGTTCGACTGGCGTGGGCGCCTACATCCCAAGGGCAAACATCTGTGTCGGTGTGTATGACATGAATATCCGCCACATCCAGGCCTAATTCTTCCGCCACAATCTGGGTCACCATATTATCGGCACCCTGACCCATGTCGGTAGCCCCGGTAAACAGATTTACTTTTCCATAATCGTCCATTTTGATGATGGTGCCGCAACCATCTGATTTATAAACCCTTGCCCCACCTCCCACGTGGATGAGAGATGCATATCCAACACCAACTCCCTTCTCCTTTGGGGTTTTTCTCCCAAGCCTCTTTTCCACCTCATCGATGCATTGATCGAGCCCGCAGGTGGTAATCCGGAAATCCTGGGGCGAAACATCACCGGTCTGATTTGCATTGATCCTGCGAAATTCCACCGGATCGATCCCGCAAGTCTCTGCCAGCATATCCATAGAACTTTCAATGGCGAATGTGGCCTGTGGATTTCCATATCCCCGCATGGCCTGGGAGTAAGTATTGTTGGTATATACACATCTGGCCTCATATCTTACATTCGGAACCCGATAAAGGCTGGTTATCGGCATCATCATGACCGAGGGGGTGGTTGCACCCCATGATGTATACGCACCATTGTCCAGGAGCATGTATATATCTCGATACAAAAGTTTTCCGTTTTTATCGCATCCCTGAGAAACATCCATAATCGTCGGCTGTCTGGTAGAAGTCGCAAAAAACTCTTCTTCCCTGCTGAACACAATTTTGACCGGCTTTCTGGTTTGAAAGGCCAAAAGGATGGAAATATATTCGTGCGCATAAGTATCCAGCTTACTCCCGAAACCGCCGCCAATGCAGGGCTTGACCACCCGAACCCGCTTATCTCTCAGGCCCATGGCTTTGAGTGCGGATAAAAAGTCATTTTGCGCAAGAGACGGAATCTGCGTGTTGGTGTAAATGGTCAGATTGTTGGCATTATCAAATTGAGCAATTGCACCACCGGTCCCCAGGCAGCAGTGAGTCACCCATGTGGTGCTGAATCGGTTTCCCACCGTATGGGCAGCTTCTTTTTTGGCCGCTTCCACATCGCCGTAATGGAGTTTCCATGGCATCTTCAGGATATTGGTTTTATGCTCCTCGTGTACCAGCGGAGCATCTTTCTTTATCGCTGCTTCAGGATCAAAAATTCCGGGAAGCGCTTCATAGGTTACTTCGATAAGGCCGAGCGCTTCTTTAGCGATCTCCGGGTCTATAGCGGCAACCGCTGCCACCTCGTCCCTGTATGATCGAACCTTCCCTGTTTTCAACGGTCTGTTGTCCTTATAAACGCCAAATTTTATTTCAGGAATATCTTTCCCGGTCAAAACAGCACGGACTCCGGTCAGCTGTTTTGCCTTTGAAGTCTCGATATGGACAATCCTGGCATGTGGATATTTGCTGTATAATATTTTGCCATGCAGCATGCCGGCCAGTCTGATATCCTGAATATACTCGACACGACCTGTTGCTTTGTCTACCGCATCTATTTTAGGGATGCGCTTTCCCACCACTTTCAGATCCTGCATCATTGCCTCTTATTTATTCGTCTTTTTCTTCGTTCTTCCAGGCGACAACTTGAACTTCCTCGATGCCGTCTCCGCTGACCGATTTGATCGAATCGATGATCTGAACATACCCGGTGCACCGGCAGATGTTACCGGCCAGCGCGTGCTTGATTTCTTCTTCTGTGGCATTCGGGCTCTCGTCAAGAAGCGCCTTGGCAGACATGATCATCCCCGGGGTGCAGTATCCACACTGGATACCGCCGTTTTCTACAAACGACCTTTGAAGCGGGTGAAGGGTCCCGTCCGGCGATGCCAGGCCTTCAATAGTGACAACTTCCTTTCCGGCAATTTCCAAACCGGGGAAAAGGCATGAATTGAGCGCCATCCCGTCAACAATGACGGTACATGCACCGCACTCCCCGCTCCCGCAGCCTTCTTTGGTACCCAGCAGGCCGAGTTCTTCCCTGAGCAGGTGAAGCAGGGTCCAGTGATCTTTCACCTCTACTGTCATTTTATTGCCGTTTAGTACAAATGAAATCATTTTTCCCATGATCGACCACCCTTAAATTTACTGCTCAAGTTTCTTGATTCTCTCCATGCATTTGAACCCCATTCGTTTGACCAAAACACCGACCATCTCTCTTCTGTACCAGGCAACCCCTCGAATGCTGTCCCTGACCCGGGATTCTTTTGCAGCTATTTTCCCGGCCTCCGCAAGCGTACCCGCATCGATCGATTTTCCGACAAGAAATGCCTCGGCCTCCAGTGCTCTTATCGGTGTCGGCGCCGCCACACCCAAACATATTCTGGCCTTTACACAGGTGACTAAGCTATTATCGACGCTGAGGAGAACCCCAACCCCGAGCATCGGAAGCTCCATCGCCTCTCGCCTCCCGAATTTGATATAAGCGCTTCCGGTTCTGGGAAGAAGCGGCGGGACGACGATTTCAATCAGGATTTCACTTCGCTCTAAATCACACAGCCCCGGCCCCAGAAAAAACCGGATGAGATCCACCGATCGTTCTCCCTTGGGGCCTTGTATATTCGCCGTGGCATCAAGTGTGATCAGGGGAATTGCCCCATCCGCAGATGGAACGGCATTGACCAGGTTGCCGCCGATGGTGGCTACATTTCTGATCTGAACCGATCCGATATTCCTGATTGCATCATGAAGGAGCGGATAATGAATCCGAACAACAGCCGACTTTTCAATCATACGATGGGTCACAAATGCGCCGATGTAAAGTTCACCGGTCTCCTGGTTCAGCAGGGGACGGTCCTGTCCCAGGATGTGCTTGAGTGAAATGAGATAGTCCGGTAGGATCTTACCCTCTTTGATCTTTACTAAAACGTCCGTTCCACCGGCGATATACCTGGCACGCTCACCATGGGCCTCGTGAAATGAGATAGCCTCATCCAAAGACCGTGGAACCAGATAGGTGAATTGTTTCATACCGATTTCTCCAATTTTTACCTTAGCATCAGGAAAGGGGCTGCTGCCCTAGCTGGTTCGGTTGTCAAAGACTCTTTTTGATTTTTTTTCCGATCTCGGGAGTGAATTATAATTCAAGACTTCGGTTGTGCAGCTAAACAGCATCCGGTTTTTTATGGTTTCAGAGACCATTTCAGAAATTTGCTCTTTTTTCAACTGATCGGGCGACCCATCGCATTCCACCTTCAGGGTCAAATAATCCCTGCCGTCGTCTCCCCGGTCAAGGACCATCTGGTATTCAGAAGCGATTTCCGAAATAGATGAAAGTATCTGGTCAATCTGCCCCGGATAGATGTTCACCCCACGAAAGACGACCATATCATCTGATCGTCCCAGAATCTTGTCATGCATGGGAAAGATATTCCCGCAGGAGCAGGGATGTTCCATAAATCGGGTCAGATCCCGGGTTCTATATCGGATAAGCGGAGATGCCTCTTTGCCGAGGGTGGTGACCACCATCTCTCCGGTCTCGCCTGACGGAACCGGTTCCAGGGTATCAGGGTCCAAAAGTTCCAGAATAAAATAGTCGGCCCAATAATGTATTCCCTCATGTTTTGAGCAATCGATTCCCGCACCCGGACCCCAGAGCTCGGTCATCCCTGTGATATCGAACATATCCTCCAGACCCATCAGCTGCTTGATCCTTCGTCGCATGGCATCGCTGCTTCTCTCTGAGCCGAAAATGATCTTTTTCAATGCAATCTTTTTTCTCAAATTTCTCCGATCGATCTCTTCGGCCATCAACAGCGCCATCGATGCGGTGCAGCACATAACAGTCGACTGGAGGTCTACCAAGAATTGGCATTGCATATCTATATTTCCCGGTCCGGTGGGGATTGCCATTGCACCGAGATTCTCAAGTCCGAGCTGAAATCCAACGCCCGCTGTCCAGATACCGTATCCAACGGCAATCTGCACCCGGTCCTGTTCTGTAACCCCCGCCATTTCATAGCATCTGGCAAAAAAATGCGCCCAATCATCGATATCCTTTCTTGTATAGGCAAGGATCTTTTTCTTCCCGGTGGTCCCGGATGATGCATGGACCCTAATAACCCGGGAGATTGGGACCGATAAAAACGGAAAAGGGTACTCTTTTCTGAGATCATCGGCCTGGGAAAACGGAAGACGGCGGATATCTTTCAGCGACTGAATATCCTCCAACCGAACCCCCGCATCATCGAATCGTTTTTTATAGAAAGGAGAGCCTTGACAGGCATGGGAAACCGACCATTTCAGGCCTGCCAGTTGATGCGCCTCCAGTTGACGACGGTCCCTAAAACCGGGCATGAATGTTTTCTTCATCAATACTCCTCCCCGACTCGGTCTGAATAGATTCTACTGACCGATCTGATCTTCATTACTTAAGTTTCTCACCCCCAACAGGGCACGGTGCAGCATCTGGTGCGAGCCCGATGCCTGATGCAATTTTCCTTAAAATATCAGGTACGAAACTTGAGTTCATTATTTTTCTGTTCTTCGGTCCGCCGCCTTCTTCAAACGCCGAAGCGCGTCGGTAGCTGCCGGATCCGCCTTTTGGGTAGCAGAATCAACCGCCACGCCGTAATATTTACGGGCATGCTCTATGCTCACGTACCCCTGCATAACATCGGTTTCAACCGCTTCAATATCTCTTTCAAACGGATCCCCATATCCGCCACCACCGGCGCTGCAAAAGGTTAACAGATCTCCCGATTTGCAGAAGGTCAATCCGCTGGGGTCCGCCGGCTTGTCGTTATTCAGATACCGGGCCTTGACTCCTGCGCTTCCACCGAATATGCCCTGTGGGGGATAACGAAAACGACCCGCCTGCACAGCCACCGTAACCGGCGGCTGGGGTGCATATTCATCATCCGGTATCCGGATGACCATTCTTCGCCCCAGCCCCCCCCGCATCTTCCCCGGCCCACCCGAATCGCAAATAATTTCCCGTGCTTCGACCCGCAAGGGGGTATCGCTTTCAAATATTTCCACCGGCGTGTTGGCGCCATTGGCTGGGAAGATGGCACAATGATGGCCGTCCATTTTGCTGCTGGCGCCCAACCCGCCACCTCGAATGATCATCGTGTGCCATGTACTCCCGTTATGCTTTTTTCCGTAAAAAATATTTGTCTGTGCAGGCGTGCCGCCGCTGTCGGTAAGGATACGATCCGGTGCGGCTGTTGAGAGAGCTTTAAATACCATCTCGGTCATAAAATGGCCCACTTGCATCCGGGCAGCCACCGGGGCCGGAAAATTACAATTGACCACTGTTCCTTCAGGAGCCGTCATCTGAACAGGTCGGATCGCGCCCTCATTGATCGGAATGTCCGGATCAAATGCACTCTTTACTGCCATAAACACATAGGCATAAGTGAAGTTATATACTACATTTACACCCCATTCCACCTGCGAAGAGGTGCCGTTAAAATCGACCCTGATATCGCTTGCTTTGACCGATACTGCAAGACGTATGACTATATCCTTTCTGTTCCCTGCACCCTCGATAACGCCCTCGTAGGGGTAGACGCCGTCAGGAATTTTCAAAATGGCCTGCCGCATACTTTTCTCTGTTCGCCGGATTATTTCATCCGCCAGATCATCCAGGGTGTCGAGGTTTTCACCTTCCAGCATTTCAATGATCTTTTGTGTGCATACATGATTTGCTGCAACCTGAGAACGAATATCGCCGGTCACCTCTTTCGGGGTTCTTACGTTCCATCGAATCAGATTGAGAACTGCGTCATTGAGGATACCGGCTTCATAAAGTTTCAAAGGAGGAATAAAGAGCCCTTCCTCATAGACTTCCCGGTTGTCGGAGGAGACCCTTCCTCCGATATCCGAATGATGGAAAACGCAGGCGGTAAAGGCAATCGGTTTTTTTTTATAAAAGATGGGGCTGAATATACAAACATCGTTCAAATGACCGGCCAGGAGCCATGGATCGTTCACAATGAAAACATCACCCTTTCGGTACTGATTCAGAGGAATGGACCGAATGATTTTTTTTATGCCAAGGGCCATGGCCCCTGCCTGACCGGGTGTACAAAAGGTTCCCTGAACCAGCTCCTGCCCCCGGCTGTCCGTGAACATACAGGTATAATCGTGTGCGTCCCGCAGAAGGCTGGAAAAAGCGGTCCGAGCCACAGAGGCATCCGCCTCATCCACGATAGAGACCAGCCGGCGCCACAGGATCTCAAGTGTGATCGGGTCAAATTTTGATTCGGTCTCTACGCCTTGAACTTTTTGTTGCATGACGATAATTCCTGATTTATTTTTTCTGAATTGATAGTGATCCAAACAAAGCCGTAGTCATCCACAGTACCTATGGCATCCTCTCCGATGATAATCGTTGATTCCTTTTCTTCGACAATGGCCGGGCCGTTCAAAATGGCGCCCGCAAACAACAGCAGTCGGTCGTATACGGTGAAAGGCATATAGGCCTTCCTGATCAAAGAATATGCCTCCCGTTTCCCTTTTATACAATCTTTCAAAGCGACCACGTCATTTTTCAGATGAGGAATATCAAAAGCGCGCTCTGGCAGACTTGCCCTTACCTTAAAGGTCACAAATTCAACCGGCGTTTCGGCATAGGTTCGTCCGTATAGTTTCCTGTACGACTCATCGAATAGATGCCGTATCTCCTCTTTTCCAAACTGTTGAAACGGTTTTCTTTTGAGGGAAAGGTCGGTTTCTGCTCCCTGGCCCACAAAACGCATATTGAGCGCACGTTCAAACCGGATCGTTTTCCCCTTGGCAACAGACCGGAGGGCCGCCTCACCCTCTTCTTCAAGGGAGGTAAGAAGTGCCTCGATCCTCTCAAAATCGGCCTCTTCCATGCTCACCTTGTGGCTCCTGGAAAGATCAAATGCAATCGGCGCGGTAAAAAAACCGAGCGCCGAACCGACCCCGGCAAGAGGTGGGACAAGAATACGGGAAGCACCGATTTTCTTCGCCAGGCCATAGGCATGAACCGGCCCAGCCCCTCCGAAAGCCGAGATGGTAACAATGTTCGGGTTCCCGCCCTTTTCCGCAATATGGGTTTTTGCAGCGGCCGCCATTGTCTCGTTAATCAGATCGTGGATTCCGAACGCTGCATCCAGAGTGGACGTTTTAAGCGGTTTGGCGACTTTTTCCGCTATGACACATTCGGCAGCCTTTTTGTCCAACTGCATGGTCCCGCCCAAAAAGTAATCCGGATCGAGGTACCCCAGAACAAGGTCGGCATCTGTTACCGTAGGCTCATCTCCCCCCTGGCCATAGCAGACCGGTCCTGGATCAGCACCGGCGCTTTCCGGTCCGACCTGCAAAAGGCCCATCCGGTTCATTCGGGCGATGCTGCCTCCTCCGGCGCCGATCTCCATCAGGTCGACCACCGGCACCTGAATAGGAAGACCGCTTCCCCTCTTGAATCTTTGGACACGCCCGACCTCAAAAGTCGAAACCAGCCCGGCCTGCCCTTTTTGGATCAGACACGATTTAGCGGTGGTTCCACCCATATCAAAGCAGAATATATCTTTGATCTTGAACATGTTGCCGTAGTGTTGAGCGGCGATCACGGCGGCGGTAGGGCCTGACTCGATAATTCGAACCGGAAATTTTCTGGCGGTATCCGATGAAGTGATTCCGCCGGAAGAGAGCATAATAAACAGCCGGCCATGAAATCCCAGCGCTTTCAGGCGGGCGGAAAGTTTTTGGAGATACTTTTCGGTGATCGGTTTGACATAGGCATTTGTCACTGTTGTGCTTGTCCGTTCATACTCCCTGATCTGAGGGAGCACTTCGTATGAAGCGGACAGAAAAAAACCCGGATGCTCTTTTTCTACCATCTCTTTTATCTTCATCTCATGGACCGGGTTTTCATAGGAATTGATCAAACAGACAGCAAGCGACTCTATTCCTCTTTGCAACAGATCGGCCAAAGCCGTTCTTACCGAATCCAGATCCAGCTGCAGAACAACTCTCCCATCGCTTGCAATCCTCTCCTTGACCTCCTTTCGAAACGCCCTTGACACCAGCGGTTCAGGATACTCGGCAAAAATATCATAAGCATCATAGCGGATCTCTCTTCCCAGCTCCAAAACATCCCTAAAGCCATGGGTGGTGATAAGCCCTGTCGATGCGCCCTTTCGTTCAATGATAGCGTTGATTACGAGGGTGGTCCCATGGATAATTTCTTCAAGATGACCGATAAACCCCGGGCTCTCAACCAACATCTGCCGGATGCCCTGCTCAACCGCCTCAGACGGATCGCCGGGAGTGGTCAGGCATTTGTGAACCCGAAACTCACCGGTGGTGTCATTGAGCAGGACAAAATCTGTAAACGTCCCGCCGATGTCACACCCCAGACGAAATATGTGATCTGGTTCAGGCGCCAATTTAAGTTCTACCTTTTTTGTATATCATGTTGATTAAAAAATACCCGGTTCCTTCCATCGACCAAAGACCTCCCGGAAAACTCCTGTCATCTCCCCCACCGTCGCATAGGCCCTGCAGCAATCGACGAGAAACGGCAAAACATTTTGTTTGTGTTTCGCGGCTTGTTCAAGTTTTTTAAGTTGGCGTGAGACCTTCTGCTGATCCCGATTTTTGCGTAACCGTTTTAGGCGTTCGATCTGCTTTTGAGCCCCAGCTTCATTATACGCATGGCGCTCGACTTCGGGATGATCTCCTTCAATATATTTGTTAACCCCGACCTTGATGATTTCCTTATTTTGAATTCCTTTTTCAAATTCGTAAGCCTGCCGGGCCACTTCCCGCTGAATCGCCCCTGTTGCCACTGCACGGAGCATTCCGCCCATCTTTTGTATTCGTTTCATTTCCTCTAAAATTTTTTCTTCCATCTGTTTGGTCAGGGTTTCAACAAAGTATGACCCGGCCAGGGGGTCGACCGTATCCCGCAGGCCGACTTCTTCCATAAGAATCTCTAACGTCCTCAGGGACAAAAGGGCTGCCCGAGGAGTCGGGATGGTATAGGCTTCATCAAATGAACAGAGAGCTGTGGTTTGTGCGCCGCCAAGGGCCGCAGCCAGGGCATAGTATGCGCTCCGGATGATGTTGTTTTCCGGCTGATCTTTTGTAAGCCCGCTCCCTCCGCCTCCAAATAGTCCTCGCAGGAAGAGTTTTTTCTTGTCATGAACACCATATTCTTCCTTCAGCATTTTGGCCCAGAGTTTCCTGGCAGCCCTGAACTTGGCGGTCTGCTCCCAGAGATTTCCAAAAACATTCAGGTTGAAGGAAAACCGTCCGACAAAATCTTCAGGTTTTATCCCCCTGTCCACCACATTCTCGATATATGTTTTTGCAATCTCAAATGCACAGGCAATCTCCTGGGCAGGAGTAGCTCCGGACTCACGGATGTGGTATCCGCACACGCTGACAGGATTACATCGCGGCAGTTCTTTCACCGAATATTCAATACAATCCCCAACCAGACGAACCGCAGGTTCCACCGGAAAAATCCAGGCGCCCCGACCGATCATTTCCTTTAAGATATCGTTTTGAGGGGTTGCACTGATTTTGTCTTTGGCATAACCGAATTTTTCTGCAACCACCTGATACATGGCCAGCAAAACAGCTGCGTTGGCGTTGATGGTCAGCCCCGATCCGATCCGGTCAAAAGGGATATCCTGAAAAGCGATCTCAAAATCCCGAAGGGAGTCGACCGCCATGCCGACCCGCCCCACCTCGCCTTCTGCACGCGGATCATCGGAATCCAGCCCCATCTGGGTCGGCAGGTCAAAAGCTACATTCAATCCTGTCTGGCCGTGGGAAATCATCCATTTGAACCGCCGGTTGGTCTCTTCCGGCGTACCGAACCCGGTATACTGTCTGGTAGTCCAGGCCCTGCTGCGATATCCCTGTGGATGCAGATTGCGCGTAAAAGGAAATTCACCGGGGCTACCGAGATCCTTTTGATAGTCGAAGCCGATCGCCTCGAGATCTTCCGGTCCGTAAACCGGTTTTACAGAAATGCCGGACTGGTAGATCGTTTCTTTAATGGCATCTTTTTCATCTTTTATGTATCTTGCGACTCCCATCTTTTCCCTCCGGATCAAAATAGAGATTGAAGGAACTCAACAATCTCATCAAAGGGGGTTCCGCCTGGAAAAACGCCCTGAACTCCCATGGTTTTCATCTTTGCAATGTCTTCTTTTGGAATTACCCCGCCCACTATCAATCGAACATCTTCCATATCTTCTGATTTGAGCTGTTTCAACAGCCTCTGACAGATGGAAAGATGCGCTCCGGTCATGATACTCAAGCCGATGACATCCACCGACTCCTCAAGCGCGGTTCTGACAATCTGGTCAACGCTCTGATGAAGCCCGGAATATGCCACCTCCATACCGGCGTCTCTGAGAGCCATGGCCACGACCTTGGCGCCGCGATCATGGCCGTCCAGATCCGGTTTGGCGATGAGGATTCGAATTCTTTTCTTTCCCATTTCAAAAATCCCTTTCTTCTGCAATCAACTTTGATGAACTCGTAAAAAGATCATATTGTTCTCTAAATGACCCAAAATGCTCAAAGTCGTTCGCAAATGACTTTTTACGAGACTGTCAATTTTGCTTATCAAATTCTTTCAACACGGCTCTCTGTCCTCTTAAAATATGCTCCCGAACCAGCTGCTCCACACCTTCTCCATCTTTTTTCCGAATCAAGGCAACCATTTGCCGGTGGTCCGCATTGCTCATTTGTGCCAATTTTTCATCTTTTAACAGGATCTGCCTGAACCTGCAAATTTGATCCCTGAGATGATTGATCATCCGGATTAATTTTGGGCTCCGGCTCAGGGCATAGAGCAGATCATGAAATTCCGTATTGATTTTTGGAAGAATTTCCAACCGCTTTTTTTGAAGATACTTCTCATATTCGTTGATTTTCTCCTCCAACGCAAGAAGTTCTCCCTTGTGATAATTTAGGGCAGCAAGGCTTGCTGCATAGCTTTCAAGAACACTCCGGATGCCGAAAGTCTCTTCGATTTCATTCCGTGTTAGTCCCAAAACGCCGAAGCCTCCCCGGGCCAGCTTCTCGATCAATCCTTCACGTTCAAGTTTGTGAATCGCCTCTCTGACCGGTGTTCTGCTGATATCGAGAGCATCTGCAATACGGCTCTCCACGAGCCGGGTGCCGGGTGCTACCTCCCCCCGGATGATAGCCTGCCTGAGGTTTTCAAAAACATGCTCCCCCAATGATTTTCTATCGGATGGATATTTCAGCGTTTCAAAATTCATATCGTTTTTCCCTGCAACAATTTTTTTCAGAAAAATTCCTTTTTACCCATTGCCTGATGCGCCTTTCCTCAAAATATCAGGTGCGTAACTTGAGTAATTTAGCTGAAAATCCTATAAACCGGCCCAACGGGCAATGTTGGTTTGCAGTACCTCATGGGTGCCGCCACCGTTTAATAAAAATCGTGTATCGCGGAAATACCGCTGGGCCGTATATTCCATTGAATAACCATAGGCGCCGAAGATGCGAGTACATTCGTCTGCAGCGCTGCATGCGGCCTCGGTGGCAAAATACTTTGCGATGGTGGCTTCCCTCACACACTCCTCGTGTCGGTCGACCATGGCCGCCGCCTTATATGTCAACAACCGGGAAGCTTCCAAATTGGTGATCATGTTGGCAATTTTGACTTGAATCAGTTGATAACCACCGATGGATCTACCCCATGCTACCCGTTCCTTGGCGTATCGAACCGAATCAGCCAAAGCCGCCCGCTGCAGCCCGACAGCCAGCGCCGCAGTCATAGCGCGGATTTCAGCCAGGATGGACATCAGTGCGTTGATGCCCTGCCCTTCCGGGATCAACCGATATTCTTTAGGAATAAAAACATCTGTAAAAGAGACTTCACAAATGGGCGTTGTTCGGGTTCCCACACAATCGAACGGACGTCCTGTTGAGACCCCTGGAAAATCACAGGGCACAAAGAAAAATCCCAGACCGCGGAACCTTTTTGCCGGGTCGGTCTGGCAGAGCACGGTATAAAAGCTGGCCTTGGGACCGTCGGTAACCCAGGTTTTCATGCCGTTGATCAGATACCCGTCTTTTACTTCAGTAGCCCTGGTGCTCAATGCCCCCAGGTCCGAGCCGGCTTCAGGTTCGGTCATACAGAAACAACCGATCTTTTCCCCCCGCATGGCAGGTAAGAAAAATTGCTCATGCATCTCATCGGTGCCGTGATAAAATAAAAAGTTGGTTCCCATCAAACACTGCAGTCCCGTTATGGCAGCCATACTCATCAGCCCCCGGGCAAGCTCTTCACAGATGATACAGTAGAGGGTCGTGTTGCCGCCGGCACCCCCTTTGTTGCGCGGATAACGGATGCCGAAGACCCCCATCGTGGCCAGTTTCTGGAACAATTCCATCGGAAATTCGCCGCTGTTGTCCAGATCCTGGGCCCTGGGGATTAGTTCGTTATCCACAAACCGGGCAATGCTCTTTCTGATCATTTCCTCCGGATTTGACCTGATCATTGAATCCTCCAATCGATACGCGTTTACTCTTTCATCTGTCTGATCATTTCCGGCACTACCTCGTGCAGATCTCCCACGATTCCCCAGTCCGCTACTCGAAAAATAGTGGCTGCCGGATCCTTATTGACCGCGACAATATACCTTGAGTGCATCATGCCGGCCCTGTGCTGAATAGCGCCGGAGATGCCGCAGGCAATATAGATCTCAGGCCTGACCGATTTTCCGGTCTGACCGACCTGATTCTCCGCCGGGATCCACCCGGATTCCACGGCAACTCGGGTTCCAGCCACTTCCCCCCCCATAATCTCAGCCAGCTCACGCAATGCCTTAAAACCGTTTTCGTCCCCCACACCTCTTCCGCCGGCAACAATCACCTTTGCAGCTGAAAGATTGACCTGTTTTTTCTCCTCTTTTACGATACTAAGAACCTTTAATCCGATCTCCTTTTCCGACAGAAGGATCGATTGTTTAACGATCTGTCCTTTGTGATCCGGCAACGGAATCGCTTCCATGACTCCCGGACGAACTGTGGCCATTTGCGGCCGTGAATACCGGTTGGCGATGGTCGCCATGACATTTCCCCCAAACGCCGGCCGGGTCTGCAGAAGAATCCTATCCTTGGAATCGATTGCCAAATCCGTACAATCAGCGGTCAGCCCCGCACCGACCCGCCGCGATACTCGCGGCGCCAGATCCCGTCCAATATGTGAAGCCCCGAATAATAAGATGTTCGGTTTGTACTTTCTGATCAGTTCTTCAACGACCTTTGTATACGAAAGTGTACGGTAGTCTTTTAACAACCGGTTTTCCGTCAGATATACATAGTCCGCACCGTATCGGATCAGCGTATCCGCCAGATCCGAGACATGGTTGCCGATAAGAACAGCAGAGACCTCCTGGTTGAGTTCATTTCCAAGCTGATTTGCTTTTCCCAACAATTCCAGAGAGACCCTGTTTAACTGTCCATCCCGCTGCTCCGCAAAAACCCAGATCCCCTGGTGGTCCGAAAAATCAGGGATTTCTATCGATTCGGCATCTGTTAAAATGGCTTTCTTTTTGCAAAGATCCAGGCACGCCCCGCAGGAAGTACAGCGCTGCAGAACCTTTGCCCTTCCTTCTTTGACCTCAAGCGCGCCATAGGGACATGCTTTTACGCATCGGCTGCACCCGTCGCACAGATCAACTTCGACCCAAACACTCATGATCGCCTCCGCAATAGAGTTAA
>CAZSON010000033.1:0-17839 GCA_964608375.1 uncultured Desulfobacter sp.
AACCTTGCAGCTTTTTCAACCGTGAACCGATAACTGTAAACTGTGAACGGTTACTCATTGTCAAATCGTTATTTTATGGAAACAATTTATTTTAGCATGGTTTGTAGAGATTTGAGGTCTGTTTCCGTATCGACATCCAGAAAGTCAAGGGGGTGATTAACCTCGACCCGAAGTATATCGGAAGCATATTTTTCCAGGACGTTTCTTGCACCGATATCTCCTTTGATTTGTAGCAACAGATCGTAAAACGTATGGCTAAAAACAGTGGGGTTTCCTCTTTTTCCCCGGCAGATCGGGACACAGATTTCTTTTTTCGAATTCCAGAACCGATCCAATAAAAGGTTGATCGTTTTGACCTTGAGCATCGGCTGGTCACCTAAAAGAAACATCACAGAAGGAAATGATTCCTTGGCCGTTAAAAGGCCGCTTTGGAGCGACCGGCTCAGACCCATCGGGTACAGGGGATTGATGATGACCTCAATTCGGGAGTGGTCGATCTTTTTGTTTAATACCGTTTGAATTTTCTTAAAATGATAACCCAACACCAAAATAATATGGGTCAGACGTGATCCCAATGCAGCATCCACTACCCATTCAAGAATATACTTTCCTTCGAGTTTGATGAGCGGTTTAAACTTATCAATCCGGGTGGACTGCCCGGCTGCTAGAATAATTCCGGCGGTTCTTTTTTCTTTTGACATTTAATTCAACTCGAACCGGTGCCAAAATTTCTTCCGGAATCCCCATTACCCTTCCTGAAGCTCGTCCAATTCGGCATAGAAATCGAGTGCTTCCGGATTGATCAGGGCATCTTTATTGAGCACCGGCCGGTTTTCAATTACTTTTTTAACCGCCAGTTCGACTTTTTTCATGTTCAAGGTATATGGGATGTCCGGTACACTTAAAATTTTAGCCGGCACATGTCGGGGTGAAATATTGTGGCGGATGTTGGATACGATTTTTTGCTTCAATTCTTCGGTCAATTCAACGCGGCCGGCGAGCTTGACAAATAAAATAACCCGAACATCATTTTTCCAGTTCTGGCCGACCACCACGCTGTCTTCGATTTCTTCCATCTGCTCTATCTGACGATAAATTTCCGACGTACCGATCCGGACTCCGCCCGGATTTAATGTTGTATCCGATCGGCCATACATCACCATCCCACCGTGTTCGCTTATTTTTATAAAATCACCGTGTCGCCAGATGTTCGGGTAGACATCAAAATAAGCTGCATGGTATTTTTTGCCGTCAGGGTCATCCCAGAAATATATCGGCATAGAGGGAAACGGTGCAATGCACACAAGCTCTCCTTTTTGGTTGATGACCGGTTTGCCCTCTCCGTTAAAGGCGTGTACGTTCATACCCAACCCCCGGCACTGCAATTCACCGGCATATACCGGGCCCAATGGATTACCGAGCCCAAAACACCCGTTTAGATCTGTGCCGCCGGCGATTGAAGCCAGTTGCAGGTCTGCCTTGACTTCCCGGTAGATAAACTCAAACCCCTCGACGGAAAGCGGTGAACCGGTGGAGAGGATAGACCTAAGAGATGTCAGGTCATACTGATCACCCGGTTTTATCCCTGTGTTTTGAAGGGCGGCGATATATCCCGCGCTTGTTCCAAAAATCGTGATTTTTTCATCCTGGGCCATTTCCCAAAGGATGCCCGGATGTGGGTAAAATGGGTTGCCGTCATATAAAACCAGCGTAGCGCCGATTGAAAGGGAGCTTGTAAGCCAATTCCACATCATCCATCCGCAGGTTGTAAAATAGAAAATAGTATCTTCACGCTTAAGATCGGTGTGGAGCATCAGCTCTTTTATATGGTGAATCAAAATGCCTCCGGCGCTTTGCACCATGCACTTGGGCAGGCCGGTTGTGCCGGAAGAGTACATGATATAGAGAGGGTGATCGACGGGCAGTTGTTCGAAGCTAATCTCCGGATTGGGGTCAGGAGATAAAAAATCTTTGTAATGAATGGCCTTGGGGATATGTCTGAGTCCCGGATCCTGCTGAGTATATGGCACCACGACTACCTTTTCGATGGAAGGGAGTTCTTCTAAAATCTTTGAAATCCGTTCAAGTGAATCGATTTCTTTGCCTTTAAAAAAATACCCGTTAGCTGTGAACAGAATTTTTGGTTTAATCTGGCCGAACCGGTCGAGGACCCCTTTTATACCAAAATCAGGTGAGCAGGATGACCAGGTTGCCCCGATGCTGGCCGCCGCCAGCATGGCAATGATGGATTGCGGCATATTGGGCATAAATCCCACTACCCGGTCACCTATCACAACCCCGGCCTCTTTTAGAGAAATGGCCACACGGGCGACCTCTGAATAAAGCTGACGATAGGTCATTCGGACAGAATCCCGGGTTTCTCCCTTGAATATCAGGGCGATTTGGTCATCCCGATACCGCAACAAATTTTCAGCAAAATTGAGTCGGGCATCGGCAAACCACATGGCACCGGGCATTTTCTCCAGGTCATCGATAACTTCCCTATATGGTGTTGACGCAATAATTCCAGCAAATTCCCACATGGCGGCCCAAAAATCAGGGATGTTTTCAATTGACCACCGGTGCAACGGTTCGTATGCTTCAAAGTTCCGGCTGTACCTTTCATTGACGAAATTCATGAACCGATACATGTTTGATTGCATTCTCCGTTCTTCGGACGGTTGCCAGAGTTTTTTCGCCATCATTCATCTCCATAATATTATTAATGATTTTTAATTTTGACCCGCGGCTTTACATTTAAAAAATCGCAACTATTCAGGGGGTCAGTCATTTCCCCTTCACTAAGGTACGCTGACAATCGATTTGTTTGACTAAATACCACAAACCTGAGATGATAGCAATCGACTTATTGCATTTGATTTAAAGGAAACAAGGTAAGTATCTATTTAATGGAGAAACCTACTATCAGGCAAGCAGGGGATGACGAGCTACAACAGGTGAAGGATGTGGTCAGCAAATTTTTTTTGGCCATAAAGAACTACTCACTATATCCTGAACACCATGCGGTATCAAAAGAAGCGATCGCCGATTTCAAAACCTACCTTGATCGATTCTTCGGAAATTATGGTCGCCTTCGAATAGACGTCGAAAGAGAACGTCTCCTTTATCGTGGTGATGTTATCTATCAGGGGCCACCGAACCCGGAGAATTCAGCATTTTTATTTTACAGAGATGGCATACAGTGGCTGGAGCTCAAGGAAGGATTAGGGCGAGAGGAAATTATAGACTTTATCAGAATTATAGATAACTACAGAGCTCAAAAAGAAGAGGCTGAGGGAGATATTGTAACTGCGCTATGGGAGGCCGAATTTCCAAATCTGAATTACGGTACCAATGAGCTGTTGTGGGAAGAAGATGAGCCGATTGATTTTTCTCGCCTGAAGGTCATGGAAGAGGAACATCTAGGGCTGGACAAACATATTGAGAACCAGGCGGACGTGCCCAGCATAGCCGATCCGGGGCTGGATAAATCTGTGTGGAAACTGACCGCTGAAGAAATAAAAACGACCTTAAATTCGGTTCACGAAGAAGAACACCGCAATTTTGATGCGGACCTGTTTGATGTTCTTTTGGTTTTTATGAAAATGCAAGAAGAAAAAGAGGATTTTGCTGTTGTCCTCGATTTTATACGGGAATCTTTACAAAACACAATTGCAAAAGGGGACTTTCAGGCTGCATCTAAGCTTTTGAACAGCATGCGTGAAATCTACCGCAGTTATAAGATCGAAAGGTTCTGGGCATTTCCTCTGTTGGAAGATTTTTTCATTATGATTTCGAGTCCTCAGGTTCTTTCTGCTCTTTCAGAGGTATGGCAAAAAATAGATGCAAAAGGTCCGGATATTATCAAAGAAATGCGACAAATGCTTCTACTCCTCTCACCACAGGCGATCTTAACCCTCGGTCCGATGTTGCTTGAGGCGCCGTCATCAACTATTCATAAAAACCTGATGGAGGTCATCGGGTCTCTGGCCACCCGGGATCTTCGTCCCCTGATACGTTTACTTGATCACCCCAAAAGGGATCTGGTTCAAAAGGCAATTTACATCTTGGGGTTTATAAAAGATGAGACTGTTGACCGGTCGCTCCTCAAAATGATCCAAAATCGTTCGGAGCAGATTAGAGAAGAAGCCCTACAGGCATTGGTTCGAAGAAAATCAAACGACATAAAGGAATTATTTCCGTTGATTGAAGATTCGAGTGATAACATCCGCCGGCGTTTTCTAAAATACCTGGGCCGCAAGCGAAGCGGAGAGGCAGAGAATCTTTTGGTCGATTATCTTGAAAAACAGCGGGTTAACAGAAAAGCGTTGGCACAGCTTTTGGATACATACCGCACGCTCGGCAAATGTGGTTCAAGACGTTCGATTCCATTTTTAAAAGATAGACTATTAAACAAAGCATGGATTCCGGGACTTGGAAAATCGATGCATCAACAGGGTGCAGCACTGGCGCTACTCGAACTGGAAGATAAAGAGGCGAGGGAGATTTTAAATCGAGCTTCCAGAAGCCCGTTTCCGGGCGTGCGGAATGCATATCGAAGCGCACTGGATTTAAAAAATGAAGAGTGATTCCACTTCCACACAGTTGGATAATAAACGGCAGCGGCTATTGCTGAGAGAGCAATTGATTATTTTATTGGGAAGGCTGATCCAAATGGTCAAAATCCATCAGGACAACAACGAATTGTTGATCAAAGCTGCGAAAGACTTCGTCCGGACGGTGGTGGCATTGATGGGAGAAGAGGATCACATGACGATTGAATCATCCCGTGGAAGATTCTACGTTCAAAGTGAAAAGCTTCTTTATCGCAGGGAGACAGCTGTCATGATCTACACTGTGCTGACCTATTTTGAGAAACTTGATCTGATCGGGTTTTGTTTTGAACCCGGCATCAAAAACTGCCCTCACAAAGAAATCTTCACATTTGCCCGTATGCTCAACCATGCGGAAGCTGAAACGAACCCATTCGAATGGCTTTGTAAGAGTATTGAGAAAAGAAATTTTCAATGGGTGAAAATCCTGCTCAAGCCCGAAATGGACACCTATGATATTTCCATCGAAAAAAAAGATAAAACCAAAAAGATCTATGCATATGCCTATAATACGGTAAAGGAAGTTGCTGAAAAAATATCGTCCCGGAAACGGGCAGGGATACGAAAAGCTGTTCGTATTGTTCAAAATCTGACCGATCTGGTTATAGAAGATGACCCCATTCTGTTGGGTTTATGCACCATAAGGGATTATGATGATTACACCTGCACCCATTCGGTAAACGTCGCCATCCTTTCCATGTGTCTTGGGCAGCAGATCGGTCTTTCACGCAAGTCTTTAGTGAGACTGGGGATTTGCGGGCTGTTCCACGACCTGGGGAAAGTGGACATTGCCATAGAGATCATCAATAAACCGGGGAAGTTGGATCGAACGGAGTTTAAGGAGGTGCAAAAGCATTCTTTAAATAGTGTTCGCCAGATTCTCAAACTGCAGGCCTTCAGGGATCTCAAAGCCAGAATCGTTCTTCCCGCCTTTGAACACCACTTAAAGTATGATTTGTCGGGATATCCAGCGGTAAAATGGGAGAATCCGATCAGCTTGTTTGGGAGAATTCTCACCCTCGCAGATGTTTATGATGCACTGACCTCTCCCCGAATATATAGACCAACGGCGCTGAGTCCCGACCGCGCTTTGGGTCTGTTGCTCGAAGGATCCAAGAGGGATTTTGATCCAATCCTGTTGAAGTGGTTTATCAATTTGCAAGGCGTTTATCCTGTGGGGACGCTGTTGAAGCTGGAAAACGGTGAGATGGCTCTGGTGGTCGATACATCCGGCGAATCCGATATGACACGGCCCCGAGTCGTGATTGTCCATCCTGATGCCGGCGGCAAATTCCGAAAGGGAGAAATCGTTAATCTGTCGGAACGTGACAACGATACCGGAGCGTATCGAAGGAATATCCTCAGCAGTCATCACCCATCTGCGATCGGAATTCAGCCAGCTGAATTTGTCACCTGATCCGGACTTTTCAAATAGGAGAAAATTTTCGAAAAATGGCTTCAGTTCATCAACTGATTATCGGTATTAAAGGTGCCGGCGAGATGGCCAGTGCAATCGCATGTCGACTCTACATGGCTAATATTCGTAAAATTTTCATGATGGAAGTTCAACATCCCATTGCCGTTCGTCGTGGTGTTTCCTTTTGCGATGCAATTTACGAAGGGCATAAAGTGGTGGAAGG
This sequence comes from uncultured Desulfobacter sp., assembly GCA_964608375.1. Taxonomy (GTDB): domain Bacteria; phylum Desulfobacterota; class Desulfobacteria; order Desulfobacterales; family UBA2156; genus UBA2156. The sequence continues at coordinate 6,254 of CAZSON010000033.1, forward strand.
TGTTGAGGCCATCTCTGAAATAAAATTAGTGGGTAGGGAAACTGACGCCCCGAACGACGATAGGATAATTCGCGATCGAAATCGATACAGTCTATTTCAACGCGCCTGGGGAGAAGGAAAGATCGTTGTTGTAGCTGACCCCGAATGGCAGGTTATTGAGTGTATTCATCCGCATGTGATTGTGGATGCTATTTTGGCAAAAAAAAATCTCGGCACTCGCATGAAAGAAGCACCATTGGTCATCGGTCTGGGCCCTGGGTTCGTTGCGGAAAAAGATGTTCATATGGTGATTGAAACCAATCGGGGACACCAACTGGGAAGAATTATTACCGATGGCAAGGCCGAACCGAATACAGGGATCCCGGGTAACATCGATGGATTTACAATCCAACGTGTGTTGCGGGCTCCGGCAAGCGGTATTTTTCAGACCACGAGAAAGATTGGGGATATGGTAGAACGTGGTTATATCATTGGGAAAGTGAATGATAGAAAGATGCAGACAGAGGTCATTGCCCCTGTAGAAGGTGTAATCAGAGGGTTGATTCGAAAAGAGACGAGAGTCAGTAAGGGGTTAAAGATTGGGGATATTGATCCCAGGGGAGATAAAACATACTGCTACACCATTTCCGATAAAGCGCGGGCAATCGCCGGTTCCGTTTTAGAGGCTGTTCTGAGAAGGTTTAACGGAGTCAATCTTTGAGTCGAAACAATGAGCGTACCTGCATATCTGCGCATCAATCTCTTTTAGAAAGTCTGGCCTTGCATGGAAGAGGAGTGGTTAGTTTTTCGGGCGCAGGTGGAAAGACAAGCCTGATGTTTCGACTTGCCAAAGAACTTTCAAAAATAGGGGAACCGGTTTTAACCACTACCACCACTAAAATCTGGATGCCTACTTCGAACCAGTCGCCGGCTGTAATTTTTGCCGTTTCTTCCCAGGAACTTCTTTTAAAGGCTAAGAATATCTTTCAGATTCACCGTCACTTTTCAGCAGGCGCCGGCCAAGTCGATTCCAGTAAAAAAATATTGGGATTTCCCCCCGATATCGTCGACGAACTCTGGTATTCTGGAGAGTTTCAATGGATTCTGGTGGAAGCGGACGGTGCGGCTGGAAGAGCGATAAAGGTGCCCGGCCCCGGTGAACCGGTGATCCCCAACTGTTCAACAATGGTCATTGGTGTTGTGGGGTTGGATGCAATCGGCAAACCCCTGGACAACAGATCGGTCTTCAGGCCCGAGATATTTTCAACAATTACAGGACTGGCCATGGGAGAACCGCTCACGGAATCGGTGGTAGCTGCTGCCATCTTGCACAAAGAGGGAATGATGAAAGGAGCTCCTACCCACGCCGACCGATTGTTGTTTCTCAACAAGGCTGATCGGCCGGGTGCACTGGAGCGCGCGAGAAAAATTTCGGTGCATCTCCATAAAAAAGCTGAAAAGATCGGTTTAAAGAGGGTGATCATTGGTCAGGCAGAGCACGAGCCTCCAGTGGTGGAATTCCATTCAACTTAGCGCCCAATCACCCCAGACCACCTGAATCAAGTTTAGCACCTGATATTTTGTAAAAACTTGAGTACCTAATTTCCAAAAGAGGTGACGATCATCCTATATTCACCCCCGTACCATTTTTTTTGTATAAGCCTGTCCTCAGAAATCGAAAGTTTTTTTTCTTCCAGAAGACCAAAAAAGTCATTTTCATATGTAGCTCTTCCAAAATCAATGGTGGTGAAATATTTTAATTTCGGTTTGATAATATTGATCAACCGGGATTTTTTCTTGAACATTGTCTGAAAGAACAGAACTTTGCTTCCGGGTTTCACCCAGTCCTTTATACGATCAAGAACCAAACTCTGGTTTTCGAAAAGCATAAAACTCATGCTGAAAAGGATAAAATCAAACGGTTTTCCGTTGCAGGGGTTATAATGTTCCACCGGTTCACAGTAAATCTCAACATGATTTGAGAGTTGGTGATTATCAATAATGCATTCACAATGATGAATGTAATGCTCATTAATATCTATTCCGGTAATCTTTAACCCCTTTGACTTAATCAGCGAATGATAATTTTCCATCATCACGCCATTTCCGATGCCGACATCCAAAACAGCAGCATTTTCCGGAAAATAGTCCAGACAATTTCGGTAACAATGGTCTGTAGCATTTTCAATAATCAATTTATATAATTTATTTCGCATCTGGCAAAATATAAATCTGATGGTTTTTTCAAGTTCCTTTATCAAAAAATAAATGATCAGAAAACCTTTTTTTTTCTCTTTTTTTGTATGTTGAAGAGTAAGAAATTTACCGTTTTGTCAATTCAAAAGAGATAAAAATGATTATTTTTTTTTTGAAATGTGATATTTGAAAATTTCGTTCGAAGACCATACCGCTCACTAAATAACCATTTTGCAGTATGTGTGGCAGCATAAGCATCGGGGTCTGAAACCAGAGTTACCAATTTTAGAAAATGATCCGTTATGACCGATAAAAAACCGATAGCGCTATTTATTCAGTGCCTTGTCGATGGCATCTACCCGGAGGTGGGAAATGCCATGGTGGCAGTTTTTCGAAAACTTGGTATCCCGGTGACATGTCCGACCGAGCATACTTGCTGCGGGCAGATTGCATTTAATTCAGGCTATCGAAAAGCGGCAAGGGTTGCAGCCCGCAAATTTATCGGTTTGTTTGAAGGGGCTGAAATCATTGTATGTCCTTCGGGATCTTGCGCCTATATGGTAAAACATCATTATCTGGATTTGTTCCGCAATGATGATAAATGGTTGCAAAGGGCCCAGCGTGTGGGCGCGAAAACATTTGAATTGACCGAGTTCCTGGTTGATGTTTTCGGGATTGAAAGTATCGGAGCGAGTTTTAACGGAAAAGTCACCTATCATGACTCCTGCCATCTTCTTCATGGTTTGGGTATTTATGAACAACCCCGAAAGTTGATAAAGAATATAAAAGGCCTTCAATTTGCCGAAATGGAAAATTCCGAGCGATGCTGTGGGTTTGGTGGTGCCTTTTCGATAAAGTATCCGGAAATATCGATCGCTATACTGGATGAAAAGGTAGAAACCATTTTAGCGACCGGAGCGGATATTGTCACCGGCTGTGACATCGGTTGTTTGATGAATATTCAGGGTCGATTGAGCAGAAGGGGATCTTCTGTTAAAACCCTGCATATTGCACAACTTCTTGCCGGACCTTGATTGGAAATTCATCGATTCGGGACAAATAGGTTGGATTTGGTTTTTTTATGACCGAGATCACCACGGAAAAATACAGAGAAGAAGCGGCCAAAGGAATAAAGAATACGGTTCTTCAAGATGCATTGGCAAACCTTCAAGAACGTTTTGGAAAGGGTACGGCCGAGGGCTATAAGAACCTTCCCGAGGGACCGGCTTTGCGACAGCGGGCCCATGAGATTCGGATCAACACCATAAACAACCTTGATATTGTTTTAAAAACACTGGCCCAAAATGTTCGAAAAAACGGCGGGCATGTCTTTTTTGCTAAGGATGGGGAAGCTGCGATAGACTATTGCCTGCAGATCGCTCATCGACATAACATAAAATTGGTGGTGAAGGGAAAGTCGATGGTAACCGAAGAAATCGGTTTGAACAGTTCGCTTGCGGCCGCAGGCCTCGAAGTAGCGGAGACGGATCTGGGAGAATACATTGTGCAACTGTTCGGAGAACATCCTTCCCACATTATTGCACCAGCGATTCACAAAACCAGAAAAGAGATCGGAAGAATTTTTGCTGAAAAACTGAATATTCCGTTTACCGATGACCCGCCTGCGTTGACCCAGGCTGCGCGAAAAGCGCTGCGGAAGAAATTTCTCACTGCTGACATGGGAATCTCCGGCTGTAATCTTGCATGTGCTGAAACCGGACATATTGCGGTTGTATCCAACGAAGGGAATATCCGCATGTCGAGCACCTTGCCAAAAGTCCATGTGAGCTTTATGGGTATGGAGAGGGTTACTGCCAGATTGGAGGACCACAGTGTACTTTTGAGGCTTTTATGCATCGGCGCTGCGGCACAGCATATGGCGACATATGTCAGCTATATTGGTGGACCCACATTTCCCGGCATGGGTGATGGGCCGGAGGAATTTCACCTGATTATTCTGGATAACGGCCGAACGCGGATACTCGCCGATACTGCACTCAGGGAAATGCTCTGTTGTATCCGCTGCGCAGCATGTCTCAATGTTTGCCCTGTTTATGGAAAAATCGGTGGGCATGCATACGGTTATCCATACTCAGGACCGGTAGGTGCTGTTGTGACACCCCTTTTGGTCGGAATCAACCGGGCCGAGCATCTTTGCCAGGGGGAAACGCTATGTGGTGCATGTAAAGATGCGTGTCCGGTCGATATCGACATACCCAGAATGCTGCTGGAATTGCGGAATAAACTTGCCGAAGGTGACCCAAAATGGCAGGTGACGTCATCCAATCAAAAAGAAAAATTCCTTTACACGCTATGGTCCTGGATTATCCGGGATCGTAGAACATACGATCTTTTTCTTCGGCTTTCGTCCATTGGACAAAAGCTGCTTCCTCAAAAAGAGGGCATGATTAATCGGCTCCCTTTTTCTTTAAACGGTTGGACCCATGGGAGGGACTTAAAACCGATCGCAGATGAAAGCTTTACGCGACACTGGAAGCGGATGAAAAAATCCAAGGATTGAATTGGCCATGGAAAAAAACAGGAATAAAAATCCAGAAGATCAATTCATCGAGAATCTCCGCCATGCGTTAAGATACCCATTGGATGAAGGTCAGCGAAGAGCAGATCTGTTTGAAGAAGACAGACCTGATGAGGCGATTAACCTGCGAAAAAGGATAGAGACCCGATCAACTAAAGATCAAACGGCGCTGATCAAGCAGCTTATTGAAGAGGCCGAAACGATCAACCTGAAGGTCATACCGCTAAAAGATACCCAATCGGTTGGTCGGGAAATCTGTGGCCTGATTCAGAAAAAAACTCCTGAATGGCGAAAGGAGAAAAGCTTAGTTGTCTGGGCGCATCCACTTATTGAAAAATTAAATCTAGCCAAAAGGCTGGAGCCCCATGATATCCCTGTATATGATTCGATGCCCTTAACCGGGCCCGGGGGAAAAATGGAGCTTCGCAATCGGATCGCAGCGTCTTTTGTCGGGGTGACCTCAGCCGACTATTGTGTGGCGGATAGTGCAACTGTGGTGATGAAGACCAGACCGGGTCATGCACGGGCTGTTTCATTGCTGCCGACCATTCATATCGTCGTGATCAAACAAGAACAGGTCATTAAAAATTTTAAGGAGCTTTATATGCTGTTAAAATGGGATCCTTTTGAAAAAGAAGAAGGATTGACCAATTGTATGACCTTTATCACCGGGCCGAGCAAGACAGCGGATATAGAAGCAACGCTTATCCATGGTGTCCATGGGCCACGGGAGGTATATCTTTATATAATAACCGGTAAGAAGAATTTTTAAAAAATGCGGTGCAAAGCTTTTTCAGCCACTGTTTTTTAATATATCGCTGACTATCCTTTCCGCTGCACTGTACGGGTCAACTTTTCGGTGTTTTAAGGAATTGACCGTCTCCTCCCATCGTTTCGTTCCCTTCAATCTATCTCTGGTATTCTGGAAGAGGCGGTCGCGGAGGATTTCCTTAAACATTTCGATGGCTCTATTTTGTTGTTGTTTTTTTCCCGATGATGTTTCAAGGTGCTTTTTGTGGTAATCTATTTTGTTCAATAATTCCTTAATTCCTATGCTATTAAGGGAATCGGTTTTTAAAACAGGAGGCACCCAGTCGCCTTTTTTAAAGCTTTTCATCTGGATCGTTGCTTCCATTTCAAATAGGGCAATGTCGGCATCCGCCATGTCCGCCTTATTGACAACAAAGATATCACCGGTCTCCAGGATGCCGGCTTTGACTGCCTGTATGCTGTCTCCCATTCCGGGAATTATGACGACGATATTTGTATGAACGAGGTGAAAAATCTCAACACCATCCTGCCCGGCTCCAACGGTTTCCACTAGAATGACGTCTTTGCCCATAGAATCCATGACGGTCACGATATCGTGGGTGGAGCGAGATACTCCTCCCAGATGTCCTCTGGTGGCGACACTCCGAATAAAAACGCCCTCGTCAATCGTATGACGTTGCATGCGAACCCTGTCACCCAAAATTGCACCACCGGAGAAAGGACTCGTGGGGTCAATTGCGACAACACCAACTGTTTTTTTATTTTCCCTCAATCTTTGTATCAAACAATCGATCAGGGTTGATTTGCCGGTGCCCGGAGATCCGGTAACCCCAATGATATGGGCGTGTCCGGTGCGTTTGAAGAGGTGCTTGAGTATATCACGAGCAGATGGAATTTCATCATCAATATCCCTCATCAGGCGGGCTGCAGCCCGAATATCTCCTTTCAGAACATCCTCTGGTTTCATGGCCCCCCTTTTTTATGCAAATAGATAACCATCACTGAAAATTAAATCCGTTGTATCAAAAGGCTCCTATATTAAAAAAATGAAGAAAACAAGCTTTCCAAAGATGAAACTAAATCAAAATACCAGTGCTTGCTATCCCCGGAGTTATTGACTCGCTGCTCGGGTTGTCCTAAATATTAAGTTTATTTTAATATCTCCAGGGTAAATACCCTGCTCAAGTTTTGTATCACCAATCCACCAAAGCGTCGCCATCGCTCTTTGACGGAGGCGGATCTTAAAAAATTTCAGGTGTGAAAACTTGGGTCTTTTAGTCTGTTTAAAATCCAAAAGGAGGAAATCATGAATCTCGATATTTTCAAGAAAATGGAGGCGACCGAACTTCGAAGCTATATCGAATTTCTTCTCAGACATTACCGTGTCATGGATGCATTCTGGTTTATTTATGTGGCGGAAGAGTTTGACCAACAGACCGCAGAACGAATCAACGAAAGGGTTTGGGCTCGAGTGACAGGAATGGCTGCCAAGGATTTAATATCCCGTTTTGAGATAAAAGAAAAAGGCCTCAACGGATTTGTGACCGCCCTTAAATTTTTTCCATGGTGTATTCTGGTAGATTACCATTTTGAAGAGAAGTCAGACGAGGTTATCATATCGGTGCCCTCCTGTCCGACCCAGGAGGCCAGGATCAAAAGGGGACTGGGTGAGTATGTCTGCAAGGAGATGCACCAGGGGGAATTTATGAGCTTTGTCCGGGAGGTGGATGAGCAAATTCAGGTGGAATGCCAGTTCGCACCGCCTGATCCCCATCCCGATGATCTTTTTTGTAGATGGCGGTTCTTTTTAAAGAACGTGGGGAAATCGTCACCGCCTTGAAGTTAGGTGATTTTATTCAAGACTTTTCCGAAGATTGATAAAGTTACTTCTGTCAAAGCCGAGGGTTTTGAAAAATGATAATAGATCAGTAGAATCCCATCGAACCGAAGTATAGACAGTTTTGATCCCTTCTTTTTTATAATATTGAAGAATTTCTTTAGATAAGCGCTCACCAATTCCCTGGCCCATAAATTCAGGGTTGACACCCAGGGTAGCGATCCATGCGCTTTTTTCAATTCCAAACCCCAGCGTTAAAATATAACTGGTCATAAAGCCGACCACTTTGCCATCGAGTTCGGCCACAAACGAGGCATCATCCCTCCGGGATTCTTTTTCAACAATTCGTTTAAAATCAATCTCGACCGGCTTTTGTGTGATGGCGCCATAAATTCCGGCGATTTCATCGGCGTCCTCTTTTCTTAATTTTCTGATCCTTATCTCCCTCACAAATGAATTTCCTTTCGAGTTAAGCAGTTAATCGATTCTAATTATTTTTACATGGTGGTCAACCCAATTAGGGGGAAGGTAAACCCTACCGCTGTTTCCGCTCAGTTTAACCCGCTTTTCGATCATTTCCTCACCGTAAATTTCGAATTTTACCTTCTCCTTGTAAGCTCTTTCAAGAGAGTTTCTGTTGTTTTCAACATCGTTTTTATCAGTCACTTTAAAACCCTTTTCGATAAAGATCGATCAACATTGTTGGTTTGGGACGCCCGAAAACGATCAAGACCTTCGTCTGGTGTTTGTCGTGTCCAATTTCTTTCGCTCGATTTATTATTATTTATAGCATCGAGGGCTAGTTTAGGTCAAGAATTTTAGCTATTTTTTAGCTATTTTTTAGCCAATTTCGATTGTCGTATGCAATAAAAATACTAGTGTATTATATTATAAAATATATTATAACCACAATGAATTATAGGGTATATTATTAAATAATTGATTAGAATTACTAAACTGACCCAAAGAAGGAAACGAAATTGAAGAATTGATAAGAAAAAGCCAAAAAAGGAATTGCAGCGAGAATTATTAACAGATTAATGCAATAGGTTTTAATCCGGCTTGAACTTGAAAATGGTCGGTTTGATTCGATTTGCATTCACATGTTGGAAAAACGGTAATTATTAATATCAAAAGACAACGTACCCGTCACTTTTCTCTAACATTTCTGCGTTCCTAGCCTGTGTAGCGAAGTCCTTTGGTCCCAGGCCGTGTACATCTCCTGTCAACCCCAGAGCTTTGAAGCTCACATCGCACAGCGACATCTTCGCTTTGCCTGTCAGTTGTTCAAATTCCGGTGTCTGGGTAAGGAGAACCCCATTGCCGGTAAAAAATATCAACACCTCTTTGCCTTTTGCATGGGCGGCCTCGGTTAATTTGATGATATAATCGAGGTGCCTGTCCGAACTGACGAGTATACCTAAAGTGTTCGACATTTTTTGCCTCTTTTTACCCATTTTGTTACATCCCGAAAACTGCGGGCATACCAAAGGTTATCGGAGATAACCGATTTACCACCATGAGATGATTTTATCGTAAGTTAGAATATCATCGACCAGACCCGACCAATCGACGTCTTTGACATAGAGAGGTGTTACTTTGGACTCTTCATTCGCAGAAATGGTCTCCATAAATCTTTTCACATAATCATCGGGTTCTGTGCGCAGAATATGAAGTACTTTCATAATTTTTCACTTAACCTCCTAAAACGGAATGATGATATCAGACTCATTGAGACGAGATGTTATTTCTTCAATGGTTGCATGCTTAAAACCGTGTTTTTCGACGTTGGTTTGATTATCAGAAAAATATTCGCCTTCCATCTCTTCAAGGAATTCGAGATTCTCCCTGTAAGCATCGCTTATATTCCCGATTTCATGATGCAGGATAAACATCTGCACCTCTGCGTTGGCAAGCAGCAATCCAAGACTGGAACGTAACCCCTCAAAAAGCTGCTCCTCATTCTTGATAAGTACGGCTATTTTCAGCATTATTTTAACTCGTTTGGTGAAATATCTTTTAGGTCCACGGCAGCCCTTCGATGCGTCATCCACAAACGTGTCGCTTGCCGTTAAATGGGGTGCTTTGGTCTTTCACTTTATCTCTCTCAAAGCCGCCCTAAGTGCTTTAATCTTTCTATCAAAATCCGTAAATTCTTCTCAGTACCGGTCAGATTCTGTCCCGTTTATCATACCACAGAGTAGCAAGTCAAGAAAAAAACAAAATACAGAAAGTTTAAAAGAAGGGTCATTGAGGGTGAAGGATAACCCCATAAATTACATCTGTGGTTTTGAGGAGGGTTTTATATCGGTATGAAGAAGTAGTGCAGAAGATGCTTGGTCGCGGTAATTCGAACAATGGGTTTGCCACAAAGCGCGCACCGAAGGTGCGCTGTGTTCAATTGGATTCTTTTCCAACCCGAAATAAACTGAAGAGATAGGAGAACTTGTTTTGTAGATCTTGATTGTGCTTTGTATCATTTTCAATAAATTGCCATTGGCTGGACAGTCGGGGTAATATCTCAGTGAATTGCCATTTATGAAGAAAGGCTTTACTTTCAAGTTTTTTAAGACTTTCTTTTTGTTCAGAGGTGAACCAGCCCGAAGCCATTTTTAAAATACCCTCTTTTGTCACTTTCAATGGATCGATTTCCGATGATTCCACAATAAACTTCCGCTCTTTGTGAGAAAGCCCTAAATTAGATAAAGCTCTTTCAAATTGAACAGCGTTAGAAAATTTTTTTCTTTTTAGCTCTTCAAGTTTATTAATCGGAACGTCACTTTTTTTAATTCGATCTAATGCATAAGAGGTCAAAACAAAGGAAGTTGGACGATAAGTTTGTTGTTGAAAAACGTTTTGGAGGAAAAACAGGGAAAAAAAACTTATTAAACCGGCAATAACCGGAGTTACTACCCATCCACTTGTTATGCCTCCCAATGTTCGCCAGTTGGTCCTCCCTCCTCTTTTTATCAATGCGATGCCGATAACGGCTCCCACGATTGCCTGAGAGCTGGAAACGGGCACTAGCGGAACAGTCGGCAGGGCGTGGCGGGATAGAAAACTTTCGAGCCCCTGGGATGCAAAAAGAAACAACACAAGAGAGTGTGCACTGACCACAGCAAATGCTGCTATCGGTGATAGCTTCATGATACCGCCACCCACTGTTTCCATGACCTTCTGAGAATATGTAAAGACACCGACTGCGATAGCGAGGCCACCGAGAAAAAACAGTTGCTGAGCCGAAGATAGGTTAAATATGCCAAAAACAGAGATGTCGGCAAAGGGTGAAGCCGGCAGAAAAACCCCCATTACATTTGCAATATTATTAGCCCCTAAAGAATAGGAGCCAAAAGCACCGACAAGAAGCAATCCATAGCGGGTTAACTTGTCAAGACGGAACATGTGGACATTAAAATACATGATGCAGAAAACCACAATTTTATAAAGCAATAATGATACTATAGCAGCCAGGACCGGACAGACAACCCACGTCAGGGCAATTTTTGTCAGTGAGGTAGTGTCTGTCATTGATCCGGAAAAAAAATTCCAGCCGATAATTGCGCCAACGATTGCTTGCGAAGTGGATACCGGATAACCTATGCGGGTCATCAAATAAACACTGACAGCTGCGGAAAACGCTACAATAAAAGCGCCTGCGATGGCATTTACAGAACCGAGTTCACCAAGGGTGTGGGCTGTTCCTGCGCCGCTAATTACCGCTCCCAATATTATAAATATGCTACAGAATATTGCCGCTGTTCGAAAGCGAATCATTTTGGTGCCAACAGCGGTGCCGAAAACATTGGAGGCATCATTGGCCCCGAGAGACCAGCCTAAAAACAACCCGCTTGATAAAAAAAAGGCAAACATCGCTATCTCACTATAATGATCGCTTCACTGCGAAAATACTGAGCTTGTCCGACGCATCCTCAGCACGATCAGCAATTTTATCAATACGACGAACAAAATCTCGCAGCTGGATCTTTTCACTCAGCTGAAGGTCATCCCTTCTGAATATAGTTCGTTGAAGGCGCGTTGAAATCTTATCTGATTCTGTTTCCCAGTAAGAGACTTTATGCATATGATCTGCTAAGGCTGAGATCTCTTTAAAAAACGATCTGCAGGAGCGCACCATTGCTTCTACAGACTCCACCACATAATTGACCAACTCATTAAAATCCGAATGGATTTCGGCAAATATTTTAGGTCGCTCAATATCGAAAGTATAAAGGGTTCCTTTAAACCGATCTAACAGGACATCCAT
>CAZSON010000034.1:0-12253 GCA_964608375.1 uncultured Desulfobacter sp.
TACGGGAAAAAGCCCAAACCGAAACCGGCGCCCGGATGGGCTCGTTATGGTTGAATTTCATGGAAAATAGCGACCGATATACTCTTTTTTTCGATCGCCTTATGTGGCCCTTTTTCTAACATTCGGAGGATGTGCTGATGGTTAAAAAGCCGGCCGATCATAAATCGGAACAGAGGATCAGAGAAGCACAAAACCAGGAGCGCAGGCGAACCGAGGAAACGCTGAGGCTCACCCAGTTCGCTATCGACCACTCTTCAGACGCCATCTTCTGGATGGATTCGACTGCCCGTTTTGTTTATGTCAATGAAGCCGCCTGCCGGGCGCTTTCCTACTCACGAGAAGAGCTGCTGAGGATGACCGTTCATGATATCGATCCGGTTTTCACAAGAGACAAATGGCCGGGTCATTGGGCCGATCTGAAACGCAGACGCTTTTTTATCGTTGAATCGCAACACCGAACAAAGGACGGGCGGATTTTCCCTGTTGAAATCGCAGTAAATTACGTAAAGTTTGGTGAGAAAGAAATTAACTGCGCCTTTGCACGCGACATATCCGATCGCAAAGAGGCCGAAATTGCCTTGCGAAAGAGCGAAGAAAAATACCGTGAACTTTTTGAGCAGGGATCTGATCTTTTGTGCGTTCATGACCTGGAAGGGAATCTGATTGATACCAATCTGGCATTTAAAAAAGAGTACGGGTGGGACGAAAAAGAGCTTGTGAACATGAACATCCGAAACTTGATCCCCGAGCGGTATAGGCATGAATTTAGCGATTACCTGAAAAGAGTGATTGAAAAGGGAAAAGACGAAGGTTTACTGCGGGTCATCACAAAAGATGGCAGAGAACTCGTCTTGGAATACAAGAACTCATTGATCGTCGGCGAAAACGGGCCGATCGTCATACACGGGTCGGCCAGGGATATCACCGAACGTTTGCAGAATGAAAGGGCACTCAGGGAAAGCGAGGAAAGATACCGGCTTTTGGTGGAAGAGATCAACGATGTGATCTTTCGTACCGACCAGAATGGCATCCTCACCTTCGTAAGCCCGGTTGTGAAATCGGTTGCCGGCTATGATCCTTCAGAGTTAATTGGCCAAAATTTTACCAAGATTATTTATCATGAAGATATAGACTTATTGACTAATAGATTTAAGGAACTCCTCTCCGGTGTTGTCAAACCCTCAGAGTATCGGATCGTGAATAAAGCGGGTGAACCTATTTGGGTGCGAAGTTCAAGCAACCTGATATATGATAGGAAAAATATTGTGGGGGTCCGAGGCGTGATAACCAATATCTCTGAAGAAAAGCGATTTCAAGCTCAGCTATACCATTCGAAGAAGATGGAGGCCATCGGCACTCTGGCCGGTGGGATTGCCCATGAATTCAACAATGCGCTGACGGGTGTGGTCGGCAATATGCAACTCCTTGAGATGGCGCTGCCTGACAACGAGATCGTCAGAAAACATTGTGAAGCCATGAAAGGTCCCTCTCATCGGATGGCCAAACTGACAAATCATTTACTGGCCTATGCAGAGGGAGGCATGTATCAACCCAAGACCCTGTCCATGAGTGATTTTGTCAAAGACGCCCTCCCGATTACCGCGGCCGATATGGATCCGGCCATCCATATCGAGACCGATCTTCCGAGAGACATCTCCCCTGTAAAGGCAGACACCACTCAGATGCAGATGGTCTTGTCTGCGGTCCTGAACAATGCCGTCGAGTCGATTGAAGGCGAAGGTCGCATCCGGATTGAGACCCGAACCCTGGACCTGAAAAAGGAGGTTGCAGAAAAGCATCCCGGGCGGGTGCCGGGTCCCTATGTTTGCCTGAGCGTAGCCGATGATGGAGCGGGTATGGACGAAAAGACCCGCAGCCGAGTCTTCGACCCTTTTTTCACCACAAAGTTTCAGGGTCGGGGCATGGGGATGGCTGCAGCATATGGGATAGTCATCAATCATGGCGGCTGGATCTCAGTTGACTCTGAATCGGGCAACGGGACGGCGGTTGAGATCTATCTGCCGGCGATAGAGGCGGAGGCAACAGAAAAAAAGGCCAAAGCGCCGGATGTGAAAATCATCACTGGCACCGGGACCATCCTGGTGATTGAGGATGAAGAGATGGTGATGGACGTCCTCCGGGCCCTTTTGGAAAGACTGGGATACCGAATACTGGCGGCCAAAACCGGCAAAGGAGCCATCGATATCGCAAAGACCTTTGACGGTCAGATTGATCTGGCGCTTTTGGATATCAAGCTGCCGGATATGAGCGGCGACAAAGTCTATCCGCTCATCATGAAAGAGCGCCCGGATCTGAAGGTGATGGTTTGCAGCGGCTATGCCATTGATGGGCCTGCGCGAGCGATTCTGGATGCCGGTGCGCAGGACTTTATTCAAAAACCATTTTCGCTTGAAACGCTCTCGAAAAAATTGAAAAACGCGTTGGAAGGGAGCTGAACCGGATCGATGCGACTGTTTAAATTAATTGTTTTTGTGGGCTCGAGTGCGGGGATCATCTCTGTCTCGTGGCAACCATTGCGGCGGTACGATTCTGGTGTCGACCGCCAAGGTTAAGAAAGCCGAAAATATTCGGCATTTCGGCCCGATCTATCTCGATTATCTCAAGCGCTCCAAGACGTTCATCCCTTTCCTGATCTGATGACGATTCCCGTTTTGCCCTCAAAATATGCCCAAACTCGTCTCTTGCCGTCGTCTGGGCAGGCAGGCTGTTTCTATAACCCTGATGATGTGGATGCCATCATTGATTGAGGCGTGATGCCGGCTATTTGCTTTCCCAATTGAGAGCACGCCCATTTAGGCTTCCGGACGGTATGGCGCCTTAGAGATCTCACCAACAAATTCCGGTAAATCGGTATGCCCCAACAATTGCCTGATTGCGTGTGCCTCGCCGGCATGAAACCAGTAGTGGTAGATATTTCTCAACAATTTGGTGCCGACACTCTCGCCTAAAGGCTCACCTTCCAAATTTTGGTATGTCTGTAAGCGCTCGGTCGTCAACGTTTCCAAGTACGTGTCTGCGGCATCGGTAACGGTGTGCCAGGTTTTCCACATCTCATCCAACGGCGGTGTACTCGCGGGTTGACCCCAACCCACCTGATGTTCCAGGTCGGGTGCGAGGTCGCGGCCCTGGGCCCGAACCACCCAGTACAGATTCTCCTGGTAAGCCAGATGTCCAACAATCCAGCTGATACAGTTCATCGGTAGAAGGCGCCGGCGAGCATCTTTTGCGGAGATGCCTTCGAGACACCGCGTGAACTCGCTACGGGCAAAACGCAACTGGGTTACCAACGGATGGACCATAATTTCCTCCCTATCCAATTTTATTCAGTATCAAAAACCTGTCCCTCTGGACCAGGTCGGAGTTAATCGGCGCTGCCTTTAATTAATACGAAGTGTCAAGTGATCTAAAGTTTTTGACTGTCGACCGGTTTATGGAAAAATTTAAATAACACATTTTGGATGCAATGTCTACTTTCTGCCGGCAGTATTATGAACGAAGAGTCATGTTAAGCTGAAACGCGATCGGATGTTACCGGGGGTTTGAGGGCGCAAAACTTGAAAATGTAGTTATTGCAGTCCAATGTTGACCTTTTTAATAGAAAATGTAATATTTTAAATATAAAAATAAGAAACAGGTGCGGTGATCGGCTAAAAAAAGATCTCGAAGGTGGATTGAGGAGAGAGAGACCATGGGATTTATCAGGCACCAGGAAGAGAAAATGGCGCTCCGTTTGCTGGAGTGGCAATATAAACGAATGAATTTTCCCTTACCGGTTGCATCCGAATTGAAACGGCGGGCGGACCAGCTGGTGGATGATGCCCATCAGATTGCGCGAAAAAGGGGAAAAAACGTTCTTTCCATCATCAAGGATCTGGTGGGTGATCTGAAAAAATAAGATGTTGATAATTGTAATTCGCCGTATGATTCGATTTTCTATTTCAAAAACCTATGACGGTCACCACTGTTTCGGAATATCTCTAAGCAGCTAAAAATGGAGGCAACATGATAAGAGCCGGCGTGGTGGGTGCTACCGGATACGCAGGTGCGGAGCTCGTACGAATTCTCGCAGGGCATCCCGGAGTAAAGCTGACCATCGTAACCTCCCGTCAATACGCTGGAGAAGCGTTTTACACTGTTTTTCCATCCATGACAGGTGTGGTGAATCTAAAATGCCGTGAATTCACCTTGGATAGCGTCTGTGAAATTGCAGATGTCGTATTTCTAGCGCTTCCTCACAAGCTTCCGATGGCATATGTCCCCGAACTGCTCGAGAGGGGAAAACGGGTGATAGACCTTTCCGCTGATTTTAGATTCAAAGACGGTTCAACTTATGAGGCTTACTACCAGCCCCATACTGCCAAGGACTTTCTTGACGAATCGGTGTACGGGCTTTGTGAAGTCTACTCCGATCAGATAAAAAATAGCCGCTTGATCGGAAATCCGGGCTGTTACCCCACCAGCGTGCTCTTGCCGCTTATCCCGTTGCTGCGAAACGGTATGTTGCATCTTCATTCCATCATTGCTGATTCAAAATCAGGAATAAGCGGTGCCGGCCGCTCTCTTTCCCTTAAGACACACTTTTGCGAAATCAATGAGTCTTTCAAAGCTTATAGTGTTGCTCAACACCGCCATAATCCCGAGATGGAAGAAATTCTCAGTTCCGAAGCCGGAGAACAGGTGCGAATAACATTTGTACCCCATCTTGTTCCGATGACCCGGGGGATGCAAACGACAATTTATAGCAATCTTCATGAGGACGTAAGCGATGAGGATGTTAAGGAGTGTATTTCTTCTTTTTACGCAGGCGCTCACTTTGTTCGTATCAATTCGGACCACTGTCCACCGGATACTTTACATGTCAGGGGAACCAACTATTGTGACATCGGATTCCATATCGATGAACGGCATCACCGCCTCATTCTGATGTCTGCAATCGATAATCTGATAAAGGGAGCTGCAGGGCAGGCGGTTCAGAATATGAATATCATGCTCGGTTTAGATGAAACCACCGGACTGAGTCATATTCCATTTCCATTGTAATGCGGTCGCAGTATTGGGGAAAGCCCCTTTTTTCCAAAATCTGTTATTTTTTTTCTGTTTGAGGCGGAGGTTTTACCTGTCTACTTGACATCGAGGAGACATAGTGGAATACAAGGACTAAAAATTTTTTGTTTGGTAAAACGATTTCAAAAAATACGATCTAAGAAGCATTTTCAGAAAGGAGAGGTGAAATGTCAGCAAAGTTAATCAAAGGAACCGAAGTTCGGGAAGAGATTCTGGAGGAAATTGCGTCGGAGGTGGCTCAAATTAAGGAACAACATGGGGTTGTTCCCGGTCTTGTCACTGTTTTGGTCGGTGAAAATCCCGCCTCGATGTCGTATGTCACGCTGAAAATAAAAACAGCGCATCGGGTCGGTTTTAAAGAAGTTCAGGACAGTCAGCCGGCCGAAATGACCGAGATTGACCTTTTGAACCTCATTGAGCGGTATAATAACGACGATTCCATCAACGGAATCCTCGTACAGCTTCCGCTTCCAAAGCACATCAATGAAAAAAAAGTTTTAAATGCCATCGACCCTGATAAGGATGTGGATGGATTTCATCCGGTTAATGTCGGACGTCTGATGATCGGTGGGGATGAGGTCAGGTTTCCCCCCTGTACACCCGCGGGGATACAGGAACTCATCGTCCGTTCCGGGGTCGATACCAGCGGCGCCGAGGTCGTTGTTGTCGGACGTTCCAATATCGTGGGAAAACCGATCGCCAATATGATGCTTCAAAAAGGAGATGGCGCCAATTCAACCGTTACAGTTGTTCACACCCGAACCAAGAACATGGATCAACACTGCAAGCGCGCAGATATCCTAATCGTCGCTGCGGGTGTTCCTGGACTTGTCAAACCAGAATGGATCAAGCCGGGCGCCTGCGTCATTGATGTCGGCGTCAATCGGGTTGGAGAAAAGATCAGTGAAAAGACCGGAAAAAAGATTGCGATTTTAAAGGGGGATGTCGATTTTGAGGCGGCAAAAGAGATCGCCGGCTGTATTACGCCCGTTCCCGGTGGAGTAGGTCCCATGACCATCACGATGCTGATGAAAAATACCTTAAAATCGCTTAAATTTAAACTCGGAATCGCCTGAGTCTAAGAAGATAGGAAAAAATCTCCCGTCGTCTGTTGTTGAGGATTTTCAACCATAGAAAGGGGAGGAGGATTATATCCCGGATGGTTTTTGATGTTTTAGCAAAAGTTTTTGGAAACAAAAACGAACGAGACCTGAAAAAGCTCGCCCCTGTGATCGCTAAAATCAATTCTTTCGAACCCGAAATGCAGGCAAAGAGCGATGATCAGCTTAGAGAACAAACGTCGCTGTTTAAAAATCGTGTGGAACAGGGTGAATCACTCGATGATATTCTTCCCGAGGCGTTTGCCACTGTGAGGGAAGCTTCTGTTCGGACACTCGAAATGCGACATTTTGATGCTCAGCTTATCGGGGGGCTTGTGCTTCATCAGGGCAAGATCGCTGAAATGAAAACCGGTGAAGGAAAAACCCTGGCTGCCACGCTTCCTGCCTATCTCAATGGTATTTCCGGCAAGGGCGTTCACATCATTACGGTGAACGATTATCTGGCAAAACGCGATACTGAATGGATGGGAAATATTTATCAATTTTTGGGCCTATCGGTTGGGACTATCCTCCATGGCCTTGATGATAATCAACGGAAAAAAGAGTATGGTTCGGACATCACATACGGCACAAATAACGAGTTCGGTTTTGATTATTTAAGAGATAACATGAAATTTGAGGGAGAGTCCATTGTGCAGGGCGACCTGAATTTTGCTATTGTTGACGAGGTCGACAGTATATTGATCGATGAAGCACGAACCCCGCTGATTATATCCGGACCGGCTGAAAAATCGACCCACCTCTATTACCAGGTGAACGGCATTATCCCGCGTCTTAAACGGGATAAGGATTTCACTGTAGACGAGAAAGCGCGCAGCGTTGTTCTGACAGAGGAAGGTGTGACAAATGCAGAAAAGATTCTGAAGGTGGACAACCTGTATGATCCGAAATATATCGAACTTCTCCATCACATCAATCAGGCGCTGAAAGCACATGCCCTTTTCAAGCGGGATGTCGATTATATTATAAAGGACGGTGAAGTTGTCATTGTCGATGAATTTACCGGCCGTCTGATGCCTGGCCGTAGATACAGCGAGGGGCTGCACCAGGCGCTTGAAGCGAAAGAAAATGTAAAAATAGAAAATGAAAACCAGACCCTCGCCACGATTACCTTTCAAAATTATTTCAGAATGTATGATAAACTTGCGGGTATGACCGGGACAGCCGATACAGAAGCTGCTGAATTTAAAAAAATTTACGATCTGGATGTAATGGTTATTCCGACAAACAAGCCGATGGTCAGAATCGATAACCCGGATGTCATCTACAAATCCAAAAAAGAGAAATATGAGGCGGCTCTGGATGAGATCAAGACACTTCATGAAAAAGGTCAACCTGTTCTGGTCGGTACCATTTCAATCGATGTTTCAGAAAACCTGAGCAAGAGATTGACCAAAAGGGGTATCAAACATTCGGTGCTCAATGCCAAGAACCATAAAAGGGAGGCGGAGATCGTCGCCATGGCCGGTCAGAAAGGGGCGTTGACGATTTCAACAAATATGGCAGGCCGTGGTACCGATATTGTCCTCGGTGACGGTGTTGTTGAACTGGGAGGGCTTCATATCCTCGGCACCGAGCGGCATGAAAGCCGCCGCATCGATAACCAGCTGAGGGGCCGTTCCGGCCGGCAGGGGGATCCGGGATCATCACGGTTTTTCCTGGCCCTGGAGGACGATCTCCTCCGGATTTTTGGTGGAGAACGAATTACAGGCATTATGGAAAAACTGGGAATGGAAGACGGAGAACCGATAGAGCATAACCTGATCAGCAAAGCCATCGAAAATGCCCAAAGGAAGGTGGAGGGGCACAATTTCGATATCAGAAAACAGCTCATAGAGTACGACGATGTAATGAATCAGCAGCGGGAAGTCATTTACAAACAGCGGCGCGAAGCGTTAAGCGGCAAAAGCCTGAAAAGCGCAATCGAAGAGATGATAGATGAAAAAGCCGAAGAATTTGCGGATCTATTTGCTGCTGAAAAAGTGCTTCCCGAAGAATGGGATTTTAAAGGGCTGGACGAGGCGGTATTCAAACAGTTTAATTTTCGGCTGAAGATCGATAAAACTGTGGTGGACGCATTGACAAAAAGCGGACTGAGCAGGCTTATATCAGAGGAGGTTCTGAAGAGATATCGGGAAAGAGAATCTCTTATCAGTGACGAAGAGTGCAGAGAATTGGAACGAATTGTTATGCTGCAGACCGTCGATAACCTGTGGAAAGATCATCTGTTGAACATGGATCATTTAAAAGAAGGGATCGGTCTGAGGGGATATGCACAGCAGGACCCGCTTCTCATTTATAAAAAAGAGGGGTTTGAAATGTTCAATGAGATGATTTCAAGGGTTAAGGAAGAGGCCCTGGGAATCTTATTCAGAGTCCAGATTGCCGAACCTGAAAAGATCACCGACCTGCGGCAATCAAAGGAACAACAACTGGTTTTTTCAGGCGGAGATGAAGCCGAAACAAAGAAAGCCCCCGTCAAACGGACCCAAAAGAAGATCGGTAGAAACGCACCCTGTCCCTGTGGCAGCGGCAAGAAGTACAAGAAATGTTGCGGCAAATGAGTTGCAGCGACTGTTATGATACAGCTTAGCCTTGATTTTTATTGTCATAGAATTTATATTTATAATAGATCGTAAATGTTGTTAATCCGAAATATGAAGATACGATCGGTTTTCCCAAATAAAAAAGGCACAATCTTTTAATACCAAATTCGCATAAAAGGTTCCTGAAAAATGGCTCCTTACAACCATGAGGCTGAAGGGGATACCCTATTAAAGACAGAGAAGAAGGTTAAAGAGCCTTCCATGTATAAGGTGTTTCTCCACAATGATGACTATACGACAATGGAATTTGTCGTAGAAATACTTATTCATATTTTTGACAAATCAGTGGAAGATTCGACCGTTATCATGCTGAATGTCCACCAACAGGGCCTCGGTCTTTGTGGGATCTATATTTATGAAGTTGCCGAAACCAAGGTGGATATGGTCCACACATTAGCTCAGGAGAATGGTTTTCCACTAAAATGTACCATGGAAAAAGAGTAGGTAGATAGATGATCAGCAAAGAGCTTACGGCTGCCCTCGGCTTTGCGGTGAATGAAGCCAAAAAAAGACGACATGAGTATGTATGCATAGAGCATATTCTTTTTGCTATTTTGTATGATAATTTTGGAAGGCAAATCATCGAAAGCTGTGGAGGGGATATAGAGAGCCTGAAAAAAATTCTTGAGAACTTTTTTGTCGAACGTATGGACGTCGTCCTTGAAAGGGAAGAATATATTCTTCAGCAGACCATCAGCTTTCAACGGGTGATACAGCGTGCGGTGAACCACGTCCGTTCCGCTGAAAAGCAAGAGGTTGATGTAGGCGATATCCTCGCCTCCATCTTTCAGGAGGAGGATTCACACGCTGCGTTCTTTCTAAAGCAGGAAGGGATTACACGGCTTGATGTATTAAATTACCTATCCTACAGCACTTCGAAAGAGCCTTTTCAGGACAGGACCGACCGATTCGCAAAAAGCGGCAAAGAGGAGAAGAGAAAAAAAACAGATCCGCTCGAGCTGTTTACAGTTGATCTTATTCAGCAGGCTGCCCAAGGGAGACTCGACCCCCTCATCGGTCGTGAAAATGAACTGGAGCGTACCATGCAGATTCTTTGTCGGAGGCGGAAAAACAACCCGATCTATGTGGGAGATCCAGGTGTGGGGAAAACCGCTTTGGCTGAAGGGCTGGTGCAAAAAATCTATCGCTGTGATGTGCCTGATCTGCTCAAAGAGGTACATATTTATTCTCTCGATCTCGGTGCACTCCTGGCAGGGACTAAATTTCGAGGCGATTTTGAACAGCGACTCAAAGGGGTAATCGCGGCGCTGAAAAAAGAAAAAGATGCGATTTTGTTTATTGATGAAATTCACACTATTGTCGGAGCAGGGGCAACCAGCAGCGGATCGATGGATGCATCAAACATCCTGAAACCGGTTTTTGCAACCGGCGAACTTCGATGTATCGGTTCGACAACATACGAGGAATACAAAAATCATTTTGAAAAAGACCGGGCCATGTCACGACGATTTGAAAAAATCGAGCTGGCTGAGCCTCCTATTTCAGAGTCGATCCAGATTCTGAAAGGGCTGAGGACCCGTTATGAAGAACACCACGGTATTGTATATACCGATCCCGCCCTGAAAGCGGCGGTTGAACTTTCCGCAAAGTATATCAATGACCGCTACCTCCCGGACAAAGCGATTGACGTAATCGATGAGGCGGGTGCATTTGTAAGGCTTTCCGGTTCTTCTGCGAGGAAGAAGATCAACCCTGCGGATATTGAAAAGATCGTGGCAAAAATGGCAAGAATACCCGCTGTAAGCGTATCCACATCTGATAAGAAAAAACTGGAAACTCTAGAAGACAGACTCAAACAGAAGGTTTTCGGCCAGGATGATGCCCTCCGATCGATCGTGACCTCTATAAAGCGATCTAGAGCAGGCCTGCGCACACCCGGTAAACCGATCGGATCCTTTTTATTCAGCGGACCGACCGGTGTCGGAAAAACAGAAGTGGCACGGCAGATCTCCTCGAATTTAGGGGTTCAGTTTTTACGTTTCGATATGAGCGAGTATATGGAGAAACACGCGGTTGCCAGACTGATCGGCGCTCCTCCAGGCTACATCGGATTTGACCAGGGCGGACTGTTGACCGGCGGGATCCGAAAACATCCCCACAGCGTGCTCCTGCTTGATGAAATTGAAAAGGCCCATCCGGAGCTCTACAGTATTTTGTTGCAGGTTCTGGACCATGCCACCCTGACGGACAATAACGGCAAAAAGGCTGATTTCAGAAATGTGATCATCATCATGACCTCTAATGCCGGCGCAAGGGAGATGAGCACCCTCAGCATCGGTTTTGGGGATCAAAAAAATGATACGAGTTCAAAAGGAAAAAAAGCGATCGAAGCCTTTTTTAGCCCGGAATTCAGAAATCGGCTAGACGGGATCATAAATTTCAATTCGTTGACCGTCAATATCATGGAAAAGGTTGTAGATAAATTTATGGATGAGGTGAATGAACAACTTGCCTCCAAGAAGGTGTATCTCACCATTTCCAAGCGCGTGCGAACCTGGCTGGCAAAAAAAGGGTATGATTCACGCTATGGTGCAAGACCGCTGGCAAGGGTTATTCAGACGGAGATTAAGGATGTTCTCTCAGACAGGATTCTGTTCGGGTGCCTTGAAAAAGGAGGTAAAGTCTTCATTGATCTGAATAATAACGATTTAACCTTTAACTATGGTTAGATGCCGGTCTTTCTACTGTCCGAAAAAATAGCGTTTCCCCCTCCCCATCTTGCCAGAGACGATGGCTTGCTGGCCATTGGTGGCGATCTTAGCCAGAAACGGCTTCTCCTCGCGTACCGAATGGGCATATTTCCGTGGTTTTCAGATGGCGAAGCGATCATGTGGTGGTGCCCTGACCCCCGACTTATTCTATATCCTGATGAACTTCGAATTCCAAAGAGCTTGAGAAAAGTGCTCAATAAAAATCTGTTTCAGATAACCATAGATACTGCGTTTAAGGAAGTTATAACCGAGTGTGCGAAGGTGCGATTGGAAGCGGGCGAGGGGACTTGGATTGTCGAGGAGATGATAGCGGCATATTGTCAATTACACAAATCCGGTTTTGCTCATTCAGTTGAAGCATGGCATCATCATCAGTTGGCTGGAGGATTATACGGCATTTCAATGGGTAGATGTTTTTTTGGAGAATCGATGTTTACACGGGTCAACGATGCATCGAAAGTGACCCTGGTTTTTCTGGCCGAATATTTAAAATCTTTGTCTTTTGATATGATTGACTGCCAGATGACCACCGAGCACATGATTCGTTTCGGCGCCAGAACGATCCCGAGGGATCTCTTTTTAGATCAGCTGAAACAATCCCTTACCGTACCGGATATAAAAGGAAAGTGGGTGAGCAGGTAACAGGAGGAGATAAAAAGAGGAGGGAACTGTCCCATGGAAAAAGAATGTATCTTTTGCAATATTATCA
>CAZSON010000034.1:12353-17403 GCA_964608375.1 uncultured Desulfobacter sp.
AGGAGGGAACTGTCCCATGGAAAAAGAATGTATCTTTTGCAATATTATCAATCGAAAACTTCCGAGTGAATTCTTATATGAAGATGATACGATGGTGGTTTTTAAAGATATCCATCCGCACGCGCCGGTTCATCTGTTGATCGTCCCCAAAAAACATATACGGAGTATCAATGACCTTGGGGAAGACGACAAATCAATAGTTTCAGAAACAGTCGATATTGCAAAGATGATGGCAATAAAAACGGGTATTTCCAAGTCCGGATACAAACTCCTTTTTAACGTGGAAAAAGGTGGCGGGCAGGTGATTTTCCATTTGCACCTGCATCTGATGGGTGGATGATGTCGGCAGACGACATCATCAGCTGGTGCAATCGACCGGCACGCAGGCAGAACGATTCAAGCTTGGCGGTGATCAACTGGGGAAAGGCGGAACCGTCGCTTTCAATCGCCAGAAAGGGGAGATCATCGATTTCTGTGAGGATGGCTTTTAATCTTTTATTTCGCGGATCGGTTTTCAGCTTTCCCTCCGGGGTCATTGCCCGATTTAATAGGGCTTCTGACAATCGGTTTGGCATGCATCCGAAAGGACCGATGGCGATCACACCGCAAGCCTGGGTTGCGATCTCGCTCATGGCGCTCCCAACGGTGAGGATGGCTTCTCCGGCCAGATCCGGTGTTATGTAAGGTGTGGCATTGGTAATGATGGTTTTGATGTTGACCGGCGCGGCGTGAACGAGACCTGATCCTGAAAGTATGGATTTGATCCGTTTTTCAAACCGGGTCATCGATATTTTTTTAATCCAAAATCCCAGTTTTTCCTTCTTTAACATTTCGTAACTGCTCAGATCGTTTTGAAAGATATAGTCGGAATAGAGCAACCACTCGGCGATCGGTGAACAGATGGTGGCAAAACCTTTCTCAGCAAGCGTCTCTGTCAGATACTGGCGGGACAAGGGATCCCTCCGGACAAATATCTCGCCGACCAGGGAGATCAGTGGCACTTGATTGGGCGGGCGTTTTAATGGAATTTGGCGAAAATGCCTGGCGGTTCGTATCAGCTGCTTGCTTAGTGTGTTGAATTCTCCTTTTTCCAGTTCGCTCAGTATCAGATGCCACTCCCGATCGAATATATCCATCGCCGTCTCGATCTCTTTTGAATTTGCAAGCAGCATGGATCGAATATCTTCCATAACATCGGATATGATAATCGCCCACCATCCTCGTTTCTGAAAGCCATTTTCCAAGCCGGTGTAAGAATTCTCCGATGTCAGGGAGAGCAAGGCAACATCGGGTATACCGAGCTTTCGAACCAGGTCTTCCATAAATATGTAATACTGGCCGAACCGGCACGGACCGGAACCGGTCGGCATAAAGTAAACCAAAACCTCCGATTCCTGTTTTTTATGTTGAATATAATTGAGCAGTGTTCCGGTGGTTAGGATGAGCGGAAGACATTCTTTGCAGGATGTATGGGCACGTCCCAATTTTAATACCGTTTCATCGGCCGGTGGATGGGCCTTTGCATTAAAGCCTCTTCCCCGAAAAATCGCTGCCATCGACTCGGTAGCAAGCTCTCCCATCGATGGAAAAAGAAGGGAGACCCTGGGGTCGGTCATGGACAGGGTCTTGCCGGCGGTTGTGATCACGCTGGGCGCACCATTTTCAAACACCACCCGGGCGGGGGAAAATTTCCTTTTTTCCTGGGTGATTCGGTTTTGGGTCGACAATTGTCGATAAGCTGAAACGATATCAAGGAATGCCTCAATCCGGGTTTCCAGGCCTGCATCTGCCGAATGACTGTCCAGTTCGAGGGTGAGAGACGGTTTCTTACCCATCAGATCCCGGAAATATCCGAGAATAAATGAATCCGGGCCACAGGAGAAATTGGTGATATAGGTTCCAAAGAGCTGGGGATGGTTTTTAACGAATCTGGCGACCTTTAAAATGAGTTGTCCCATCCCCCAGTACATGTGGCGTTTTGAGATCTCACGATCGATGGGGAGAAAATCCAACGGCAATACCAAAATGCCCCTTGATGCGAGTTTATTGGGAATTCCCATATGGGCCTCTTTGGTAAAACCGTTGTAGGAACGTGAAAATAAGACTACCGCAGTTTTGTCCGGATCGGTTTTAAGTGTTTCAAGAGCGGCCTTACCGAGGGTCTTCATTTCTGCAAAGCAATTCGTCTGTTTCATTAATGCCTTTTTGAAGGCTTTTTGGGCCGATTTAAGATTCAGCCCCATGTGAACTGCCGTTTCAACGAGCGGTTTTCCGGCTTCGGCCAACCCTTTGGTGAGATCGAGAAGCGGCGTTAAAACTTTGGTTCCTTTTTTTCCAAGTTCATCGAGCTTATCTTTGAAGGTTGCCCGGAGATAAAATGTTTCACCCTGAAGTAAAGGGCAGACCTGGGAGGCAGGATTTTCGTCCAAAATCGGGACTGCCTTGAAGTGGGGAAGAAATATGAATTCGGGAGCATCTTTCATGTTGATCAGAGAATCAAAAAAACCGTGGGACAGTTCACCTGGAAAGCAGAACGCTGCATCCCTTTGATCAATACCTTTTTGAGAGGGAAAATCAGGAATAACCGGTAGAATTCCCAGTTCAGCAAAAAACGTGGAATAAAGCGGAAAATAGCTGTTTACCAGAAAGCTCCGATTGATCCCGATACGCCGGTCGGTTTTTTGTCTGTTTCCTTCAGAAAGTGGCGCGCCGTATTTTTCAAATATGAGTTGTTGCCGAACCCGGACGAGGTCTAATTCTTCCACGTTATATTTAATGTGGTGGCGCAAATTATAATATCGATTGCATGCTCCGCCAAAAGTATATTTTTTACTGTCAAGTTCGATGGTGGCTATTTCACACCGCCGGTCACATCTTTCCCTGCCTCCTTTGCATTGGAAGGGTTTTTTATGAACAATCTCCCTATTTGCCAGCGTTTTCAGATCAAAACGTTTTTTTTCCAGTAAATTTGTTTCAATTCTTTTTTTTACTTCAAGGGCAACGCCGTATGCCCCCATTAGACCCGGTTCCGGTGGAACAATAATCGGCTTTCCCAAAAGGGCGGCCATGGCCAACGGTACGGCTTTATTGTAACATACGCCGCCCTGCATAAAGATCTTTTCACCGACCGGTCGGTTACCTTTGACCCGGTTGGTGTAATTCATACAGATCGAATAGACCAGCCCGGCTACAATATCTTCGTGTTTTCCCCCTTCGTGAATGGCATTTTTAATGTCTGAGGCGATAAATGCTGCGCATTGATCGTTAAAATTGGGCGGGTTTTTCCCCCTAAGTGCTACCGCTGCAATATCTTCCATTTTAATGCCAAGGGTTTCATATGCCGACTCTTCCAGAAATGATCCGGTTCCGGCCGAACATGCTTCGTTCATCGCATAATCCGAAGGAACGCCATTTGTTATATAGGTGTATTTTGCATCCTGGCCCCCAATTTCAAATATCGTATCCACCTTTTCATCAAAATATACCGCAGCAGTTGAATGCGCGATGATTTCATTGATAACGCCGTCTGTCAGTGCATGGAGACCGGCTATTTGACGGCCGGAGCCACAGATCCCCAATCCTTCAATGGTGATGGTCGAGGGGTCGACTTTTTCTTTTATCTGGTTCAGCAAAGAGCGATAGCATTCCCGGGAGGCTCCCACCGGATCGCCGTTGGTGCGAAGATAAACGGATGAAAGAATTGCGTTATCAGTTTTTTTAAGCAGAATCGCCTTTGTGGTGGTCGAACCGACATCCAGACCGAGAATGCACACCTCTCCGGATTGAATTTCCCCCATCTCAATGGCTTTGAAATCGACCTTGTCTTCAAAGTTTCCGAGAAAGGGGAGCGTATCAAAGGAAACGATATTTTCCTTGAACAGACAGGAAACGCCGGGAAAAGGGACTGTTTCATGCTTGAGGGCCCAAAGCGCCGCTCCCAACGCTTCAAAATAGGGTGCTTCCTCCGGAACAATCAGATCGGAAATTTCTCGGCCCAAGTACTCGATCATCATTTTATTGCGCGCCGTGCCGCCGGTAATCATGACATTTTTTTTTGTTTCTTTTTTCAATAGCGACAGAATTTTATCGGCCATCATTTTACAGAGGCCGGCGGTAACCTTTGAACGGGGAATTCCCTTATTGGTCGCATGGGTGCAATCGGATTTACAGAAAACCGAGCATCGGCCGGAAACACGATACGGTTCTTCGGTTGTAGCCCATCTGGCTGCCTCTTCTATGGATACGTCCATCCTTCGCAGCTGTTGAAGGAAGAATTCACCGGTTCCAGAGGCACATTTATTGCCGGTTACCACATTGCTTATTTTGCCAAAACGATCCAGGATATAAATCATGAAAGTCTCGCCGCCTGCAGACACTAGCGCCGTGCACGAGACATCGGACGGTTTGACAAATCGATAGGCGTACTCTACCGATTCAGGTTCCGGTATTGAAGAAAGGTTTATAAATTTTCTAAAATGCCGGCCTGTAACGGCGATTCTATCCAGTGAATCCAATTTAAAATCGTTGAGGGCTGACAGGAGGGTTTTTTTCGGATTACCTTCATGGGGATATGTGGCATATTTAGCAATACGGGAATTTTTTGAATTGGATTCTATCTTTCCATCCGGGTCGTCAGAAAGATCCCTAACGAGATCAACAATCGATACAGAGGACGCACCGAGGCACAGACCCAGCGCCCTCATCCTTCCTGACTTTTTGAGAATCAAACCAGACATTTTTTAAAATTTTCCTCTTTCAAAGATGAAATAACGATGGTTCGACCTACAAGGTTAGAAACAAGCGGCATTAAAATCTTAAGGTACGTACAAATCAAGCATATCAAAATCCTTGCCGGGTTTCAAAGGAAAACGTGCGCCGAGGGGTCTATCTGATCGGTTATGGTTTGAAGATTGAGGTGGTTTCACTAGGACGAAACATTGTTGATTGTTGCCGCCATATAACCGGCCCCAAATCCGTTATCGATGTTAACCACAGCAATATTGGAACTGCAGCTGTTTAACATGGCGAAAAGAGCGGTTAAACCGCCCAG
>CAZSON010000035.1:0-17324 GCA_964608375.1 uncultured Desulfobacter sp.
CTTTTTCCCATATATGACGTCACCACCGGTATCTGCAGCGCTTCTGCCACTTCCACAAATGGTTTGCAGGCTTCGGCAATAATTACGCCGCCCCCCAGAAGCATGACCGGTTTTTCCGCCCGGGTCAACATATCCAATGCTTTGGCGACCTGTTTTGGGTTTGGCGCCGGTCGAAAGATAGGGAGCGGCCCATCGGTTTTCGGATCGTACTCGATCTTTTCTTTTTGGACATCGAGGGGTAAATCGATCAGGACCGGACCGGGACGACCCTCTTTCATTATTTTAAATGCCTCACGAAAAACCCAAGGTACCTTTGCACCATCTTTTACACAGTATGCTTTTTTGGTAATCGATTTCACAATCTCAACAATATTCACCGCCTGGAACGCTTCCCGATCGAGCTGCGCCCTGACATTCTGACCCGTTATGGCCAAAATGGGGATGGAATCCACATATGCGGTATAAAGACCTGTGACAAAATTGCTTGCTCCCGGCCCCGAGGTGGCGGCACACACACCCGCACCTCCAATGGCCCGAGCATAACCGTCAGCCATGTGAATCGCCCCTTCTTCGTGACGAGTGACCATATGCCGAATATTGCCGCGGTCTTTCAGTGATCGATAGAAGGAGAGAATGCCGGCTCCCGGGATGCCAAATATCTGTTTAACTCCTTCACTTTCAAGAATATAAACCGCAGCATCCATTGAACTCATCTTAGACATTGTGTATCTCCTTTCAGCCTGTCTATTTCATCGGTACAAATCCAAGCTCACTGGATATCGCCAAGGTACACTCTTTTACCATCTGTCCAAAATATTCGATCCGGTCGGGGGTAATCCGCATGGCGGCGCCGGAAATTGAAACCGCTGCCTTGGCTTTGCCGTTGTGGTCAAAAATCAACGCAGCCACGCACCGGACACCGTTTTCCATCTCTTCATTGTCCACTGAAAAGCCTCGGCTGGAACTCCGTTTCAGCTCTTTGATGATTTCATCCCTTTTTACTAATGTGTTCGATGTATACGGTTTCCGCTTGGTTCGATCCAGGTATGAATCGATGTCCGCTTTGCCCCACTGACTCAAAAGCATCTTTCCGACACCGGTGTTGTACAGAGGAGCATGAGCGCCAAGTCGTGTAAAAATTTTGAGCATCGATTTTTCGCTTTTTACCTGATCGATATAAACCACTTCATCTTCATCCTGGATGACGAGATTGGCGCTTTCCTGTGTATCGTTAACAAGCTGCTTGAGATAGGGCCTTGCAATGGCTGAAAGATCAAATTGCTCCTGAACCCGGGAGCCGAGCTCTAAAAAACGAAGGGAAAGGGAATATCGTTTTGTGACCGGATGCTGACTAAAATATCGCCTTTTGACCAGCGTGGAGGCGATGCGGTGGATCGTGGCCGGTGGGAATCCGGTTTGGACAGAAATATCACGAATGCCGATCTCCCCGGCCTGGGCAACAACATCAACAATATCGAGTGTTTTGTGAAGTGATTTCATCAGATTAATGTTTCATATTGTGGATTATGGTTCTGTAATATGGTTTTTAATCGATTTAAAAACAGCATGTCAAGGGCTTTTCAGAGTCTTTGCGCATAACCATCAAAATTCGTCTATATTTTTAATAGTGTCATCCAATCCTCAAGACCGACCCCCGGGATTTCGATGTCGCGATCGGCAAAGAATCCGGTCAGCACCTCACCGATTTCCTCTACCGGCTTTCCTGCGAGGATCGACTCCAGCTGGACAACCCCATCCTCCGGATAACAGAAAAAATCACCGGAAATAGACACGTTGGCAAATTTGCCGTCCGTGACTTCAAAATCTGCTCGCATCAGACCGCCCGCCGCTTTGTGCGCCCGGTGTCTTACCGTAACCCCGGATCGTATCCGAACAGAACGGCTCCTTGAGGCCTTACCTTTTAGATACAGCCATTCTTTGCTCATCATTCTTGTACCCAGTTCATCCATCTTGGCCTGAAGGGCGGCATCTTTTTCACAAGGATCCAGTGAACCCAGCACATTTTTAAATTCTTCAGCCATGAGGGCGTTCAATCGAGATTCGTCCCATTTACTAGCTTCTTCTTCCCCCAGTTCCCGGCGGATGGTTGTCAGGTTTTCATGAAGTGTCTTTTGAACCTTGTCGCGGAATTTTTCATCCGGAACCTTGAGAATTCGTGACATCATTTCATAGTTAAAATCGAGGATAAGGTTGCCGACAAAAACAATACAATCACCGATCTCTCCCACACCGGTGCCTGATATTTTTCGGGTATTGACGATGATGTCGTTCACCGGTTTGTAAGCCGCCGGAATGCCGATCCGGCGATAGACATTGACAACAGGTTGAAGAAATTTTTGATAGAATGCTTTTTTGGTCAGGGGGATCACCGGGTTATCTCCCTTTAAAACGACATGAAAAAAAAGCTGATCGCCGTCGAGATAGACCGCGCCACCCCCAACCTCACGTCTGAAAACCGGAATATTGTTTTCGGCACAGAAGTCGAGATCAACCTCATGGGCAACATCCTGGTGATAACCGATGCAGATATAGGGGGATGCCGGTGAAACCAAGACAAGTGATTCTCGCCCAAGGCGTGCGAGAGCATGATAGATCAATTGGGTTTCCTGCCAGGGGATTTTCCCAAGATTGTAAACATCCATTTTTTCTTTCTCCTTGAAACATCAATTCATTTGATGCTCAATGTTCAACCCCCAAGCGCCCGATGAATAAGCTGGGTTATATCCAGGACCTCGATAGGCACCTTGTTTCTTTTCACATGGGTCAGCATGGTTCTCACACATTGCTGGCAGGATGTAACGACGGCCTGGGCGCCGGTTCCGATGACCTCCTCGATCTTTTGTCCGGCAATGTCGGCCGACAGTTTCTTATCGATCATCTCGAGATTACCGCCGCCGCCGCAGCAGTTGCACTTTTCTCTATTATTGGGAAGTTCGACCAGCTTTACTCCCGGAATAGATCGGATTAATTCTCTGGGAGGATCAAATACCTTCGCACCGCGCCCCAAATCGCAGGGATCATGATAGGTCACCGTCAACGGCAGGGTCTTGAAGGGAATCCGGTTTTCCTTGACCTTTCTCAACAAAAATTGGGATGCGTGGGATATTACAAATTCATCAGGATAGTAATCTCGCCACACCTGGTAACAGGAAGGGCATGCAAATACGACTTCCTTTGCCCCTTTTTTTCGAATCGCTTTTAGATTGTGATCGACAAACTGTTGAAAGTGATCCCCCAGTCCGGCTCCGAAAAGAGGAAAACCGCAGCACCACTCATCTTTACCCAAAAGTGTAAAGTCGACGCCGCTTCGGTCCAAAATCTGTACGAGAGCGATCGGAATTTTTTGTGCCAAAGGGAAATATGCAGCCACACAGCCGGTAAAATAAACAACTTCAGCCTTGCCCTTTATATAGCCATGATCCGGGGCTTCACGCATATCCTCAACCCAGTCTGCCCGTTCCTCATTATCCTCTGCAAAAACATTGTGACTCTCCTCGAGGTTATCCCGAACCCGGTCGATTTTTTTGGGATAAAAACCGGAATGGACCATGTCCTTACGGAGCGATAGCCACAGATCGCTTAAACCGATACCGACCGGACAGATTTCCTGGCAGTTCCCGCAGAGCGTACACCGAAAGACGGTCTCGCTGAAATGTTTCAGCATCTCATCTGAGAGCCCCCTGCCACGGAAAAACTTGCGGAACAATCCGATCCGGCTTTTCAGGATCCGATTCAGCCCCTTGATCCGATGGATGGCCGAAAGCTCACCATCCAAAGAAGCTGACACCGCCGGACAGACTTCAGCACAGATTTGGCAATTTGTGCAGGCCGATATTTCCAGAAGCTGTTTAATGCTGAAATTCCGATTGCTCACCCTATTGATCCTTATTGATCCTCTGCATATTTTTCAATCTCTGCCAGGAGCCATTTTTCGATTTCCTCTGGTTCGCGGAGCAGGTTCGCCATCTCTCCTATGTCATCCGGTCTGATTTTAAACATCCACCCCTTCCCATAGCAATCCTCATTGATAAATCCGGGATTTTCCTCCAGTTCCTCATTAACCGCTACCAGTTCACCATTGACCGGCCCAAAAACCTTCCCCAGCCATTTGCCAGATTCCATCTTCGCGAATTTTTTTCCGGCTTTAATTATCTTGCCTTCATCGGGAAGTTGAATATAGACAATCTCCCCGGCCATCTTCTGGGCGAAATCATCCATACCCATCACCAAAAGGCCATCTTCTTCCTTGACCCAAAAATGATTTTTCTCGTAGTAAAGATCATCCGGTAAATAATATCCCTTAATATCCATGTTTTGTCCTCCGGTCTAAAATTAATCTGATACGTTATTCCCTTTAAGCTGTTTATCCATCAGCATGTTAATAAATTCCGAAGTAGTGCGAATTTCAAATTTTTGTTTTCGCAATTTGGCATTTACCAAATTGTGAACGCATGAATTACAATCTGTCAATAGTACCTCGGCGCCGATTTCCTCGACCTCTTTGAGACGACGTCGGGCCATGGCAATTGAGTTTTTGGCATAAGCGCCGCGGACGCCTCCACCGGCGCCGCAACAGAGGGCATCAGCACGATTATGGGGCATTTCCACAAAGTTCGGCGCAATCTTCCCGATGGTCAGGCGGGGCTCTGCATAGATGCCACAATGTCTTCCAAGGTCGCACGAATCGTGGTATGTCACGCGTTTTTCGGTCTTTACATCCCAATCAAATTCTTTCAACAGTTGTGTGACATGGATTATCGTCACTCCCCTTTGCTTCAACACGGCGTAATCGGGTTTGGTGTTAAAGGTCCGCCAGCAATAGGGGCAACCGGTAATCACTCTTTTGGCGCCTGTTGCCAGAATGGATTCAATATTTCTTCCTGCCAGGTCTTTATTGATCTCAAATCCGACATCCTCCAGGACTCCGCTGCAGCATACCTCTTCGATGAGCGTATAGTCGACATCAAGCCGGTCCATAAGATTGAGCGTGGCATCGGTTGTCTCCTCTTCCCGGTAGGAACCCACACACCCGATAAAATAAACATTTTCCGCCCTCTGGTCTCTTTTTCTTTCAAAATCAGGTGTTTCATCTTCCGCATAAATATTGGTGTAATTTTGAAGCACCTCCTTCATCCCCTTAAACACCGGATGGCATGAGCCGATATGGACCATGTCCTTTCTCGCCTGTTTGATAATTTCGGGGACGTTTACATCTGAAGGGCAGTCTTTTACGCAAGAGGCACAGGTCGTACACTGAAACAGGCTCTCAATCAATTCATCATTGAGTTCTATCTCTTCGTCCATCACTTCCTTTAATAAAAGCATCTTGCCGCGGGCGTTTAAGGCGGGGCGGAGGGTTGATCCATACACCGGACAAACCGCCTGACAAAATCCACATCGCGAACATTTCAGGATCTGGTCGCGGTATTTTTTTTCAAAATCATACTTACTTTCCATCATATGCCTCTTTATCTTCCAACGCCATTTTACCTGGGTTGAGGATCTGATTTGGATCAAACGTTTTTTTAAGGATTCGCATCATCTCAAGGGCAACCGGATCGTGTTCCAACGGCATATAGCGCGCCTTGGAAAGTCCGATACCGTGTTCTCCGGTGAGTGTTCCGTCCAAGTCTATGGCAAGTTGAAAAAGATCTGCACTGGCAGCTTCCACTCGCGTCACCTGTTGTGCATTATATCCGTCATATAAAATCTGAGGATGCAGGTTTCCGTCACCCGCATGCCCGAAGGTCGCAATTTGGAGATGATATTTGTCGGCAATGGCCTCAATCCCTTTGAGCATGTCTGATATATTAGCCATCGGCACAGTCACATCTTCCAGAACAAAGTGGGTCTTAATTCTGGCAAGGACGCCGTATGCGGATTTTCGAGCGATCCAGAGCTCTCTTGCCTCTTCTTCTGTTTTCGCAGACTTGATTTCCCTGGAGTTGTTTTTTTTAAAAACAGCAATGATCTTTTTCATCTGAAAATCGGTTTCTTCACCGGTATATCCGTCGGTCTCTGCTAAAATCATGGCGTCAACCTCGGGAAGATTGAGATCTGTATTTTGGTTAATGGCCTGGATAGTTTGGCGACCGAGAATCTCCAGAGCACTCGGAATGATACCCGCAAACATAATTTGGCTGACAACCCTGCCTGCATCATCCAACGTGTCAAAGGTGGCCAGGGCAGTGCTGGTTGCGGTCGGTCTAGGATTGATTTTGAGTATGATTTCCGTAACCACCCCAAGGGTTCCTTCAGCTCCCACAAAGAGTCGGGTCAAATCGTAGCCGGACACGCTTTTCATTGCTTTTGATCCGGTTCGCATGATCCGGCCATCCGGTAAGACCACCTGCAATCCCAAAACATAATCTCGGGTAGTTCCATACTTGGCCCCTTTTAACCCCCCCGCATTGGTGGACACGTTGCCCCCCAGTGTGGAAACTTTTCCGCTTGCCGGATCGGGTGGGAAGAAAAATCCATACGGGGACAGGGCGTTCTCGAGCTCTGCGTACACAACCCCCGGCTGAACAATTGCCAGCCGGTCCTGGATACTGATCTTCACAATTTGATTCATGCGACTGAGGTCCAGGACGATTCCGCCCTCAATCGGAACCGCCATGCCGGACAGACCGGTCCCGGCACCCCTCGGGATAACCGGGATTTTTTCTTTATTGGCGATTTTTAAAATTTCCGAAATCTGTTGCGTCGTCTCTGCCCACAAACCACAAATGGGTCTGTGTCGGTGTTCTGAGGCATCGTAGGAATAAGAAACCATATCGATCTGATGGTCGGTAAAATTCTTATCACCAACAACATCGATAAGCGTCTGTTTAATCTTTTCTTCCATCTTCTCTCCCCCGGAAGTTCTCTTTCGACTTAGCATCGCTATTGAATATACCTTTTTTAAGGCCTGTTTACGAGTGTTTTTATAAATCTCTGAGAAAACACCGCTCGTCAATTGCGATCCGTGGCCGCATGAACCACCATAATCACCGGCGCCATGATAATATGTTTTAAATGACTAAAGGGTAAATAGGCGATAAATGCCCCTGCTAAAACAGCATGGGCATACCAGACATACCCAAAAATTTCAGTCAGCCCGGTCATTCCGGAAAACAATTTACCGATGCCATAGCCCACAACCGCAAACCCTGAATTTTCCGGATATCCTGTCATGGCGATCCGAATTCCCTCAAGGAGAAAACCGACCAGAACAATTCCGGCGATCAGAATCAGTGCCAATCGATCCTGCCTCGGCAATCCACGGATATTTTTTGTTTCGGCTGAACTCACTCGAATCATGGTCAGAACAACACCCAAAACAATCATAATTCCGGTAAGATCAAACAGGAAGCCGGTCGCGGAATGGTTTTTATCCAGCATCGGCCAAAACAGTGACACATCCGGCAGCCAGATAGAAGTCAAAAGAGCCACGAAGCCCCAGCATAGACGGAAAACAAACGGGAAAAAAATCAGACTGTGAATCGTCCACCGCTGTGCCGAACGTTTATACAGTTTTCTTTGTAAAAACATGTCATAAAAGAGCGGCTTGAGGACCAAAATGGTCTTTTTTGCAAAAACAGCCTTTACCGACCTTACCAGCACCACTTTGAGCATCGAAAAGGGATTTACAGTTTTTTCAAGGAGCGTCGATCCGGATAACCATACTGAAGCGATCAATGCCAATCCGCAGAGAAACACGATCAGGGACAAAACCGTGGTTGTATCTCCTGCTGAAAATGTAGCTGCATGACACGGCATACAAAGGATGCTCTTTGCCGGCAGGATCATTGAGCCCGCACCTACCGGATTTTCATTGAAATGACATCGCCTACAGAATGCTTCACCTGTTGTTGAGACCAGATGGTGAATGCGCGAGTTCATCCCCGGTTTGCTCGTTCTTTCCCAGCGGACGGCTTTTGATTTGGGATCTTTAATCGGTAAAATCTGCTCAAGGTGGCAGGCCTGACAGGTCACATCCGCATGTGCATCTTTAATGATCTTTTCATCATGGGGCGGATGACATTGGCGACAGTCTTCCATTTTTTGATTCCGATGGCTGAATTCGGCAATCTGAATATGACAAGACAGGCAGCTTACATCTCTATGGGGGGCGGACCTGAATTTTTTTTCAACGATAAAAGGGACCGTATTCCCGGTCAACATCTGGGTCTCGGTCTTTAGTGAACCGTGGCAGTGGAAACAGAGTCGAAAAATCTTTTCTTTGTCCCTGAAATCATCGGGGCTAAAAAAACCATGACAGGTTAAACACTTTTCATCCTCAGGTGCAGGTGAAAAGTCAGTCGATGCAATCTGTTGTTCAGGGCAGGCATCGCACTGTTCATTACCGGGGGTACCGGGATCTGATTGGGCGGCATCGGTTTCCCGGTTTCTCGTATAGCTGACCATATAATGGGGGTGATGGCACTCGAGACACGCCTCATATTTTTCAGGTTTTTTGACCTTTTTGGCGCCATGTAAACCCTCATTCAGTTTCTCCATCACCTCGTCATGGCATAACAAACATTCATCAATATCAAAAAAGTCCATCATTTTCTTTGTCACATCTGCCGGCTTCGGATGGAGATCTGCCTCCCCGATATCCTCATGGCACTCCTGACAACCGGTTTCAAGATGGGCAGAAGTCAGAAATTGCCTCATATCGATCAACCATGAAGCATTGGATTCACCACTGCTGATTGTAAGAAAAGCTATCGCAAAAAAAAGTATCGCTTTTGTTTTCATTTGAGAGACACGGTCCTGTTTGATAAGGCATCTTGCTAGCTTTTTTTTATACCGGTGTCAAGACGTTTCTAGCGGGTCGACGTCGGCTTATGAGCTGATATTCATCCGGATGTAAATTTAAAATAAAATTCACGCAGACCGATGAATAAAATCGGAGTTGACATTTTGTCTATTGGGAGTAAGGAATAAAAGTAGAACACAAAATATTATTTTTACCTCCTCGTTTTCATGTTATATATTCGGATACAGCGTAAACAAGATAGCGTATTTCATGAATCGAAAAACAAAAAATATAAAACAGATGCGAAACGATGCGACCTCGATCTTTCATGCAGGGTTAAAAGCTGCAAATCCGGATATCGCCGTAAAAAATTATTGTCGACTTGCCGACGGTCATCTTTTCATCGCCGACAAATCGTATGATCTTGCCCGATTCAATCATCTGCTTGTCATCGGAGCGGGAAAGGCATCATCCGCCATGGCCAGGTCGATAGAAGATTTGCTTGGCAAAAGGATTACCAAGGGGATAATCAATGTCAAATATGGTCATACCGCAAAACTTGCCCGTATAAGGCTGGTTGAGGCAGGTCACCCGATACCCGATAAAAACGGCGAGGAGGGTTCACGGGCCATCTTAAACCTGGCAAAGGAGGCTCAAAAGGATGACCTGGTGTTCTGTCTGATGTCAGGCGGCGGATCCGCCCTGCTTCCCCTTCCAGCTCAAGGCCTCACATTAAAGGACAAACAGGACACCATAAAAGTGTTGCTGGCGTGCGGAGCGACCATTCATGAGATCAATGCCATACGGAAACATACTTCTGCAGTGAAAGGGGGACAGATCGCCCGCGCTGTTTATCCCGCAACACTTATTTCACTCATCCTTTCGGATGTTGTTGGAGATAACCTGGATGTGATCGCATCCGGGCCCACAGTGCCTGATTTGAGCTCATTTTCTGATTGCATGGAAATCTTCCGCCGCCACGGCATCATAAAAAAATTACCCCCATCTGTGGTAAGGCATATTAAAGCTGGTATATCAGGGAAAATTTCCGAAACATCAAAGATAGGCGATCCGGCTTTCTTGCGGACACACAATCAAATCATTGGGAGCAACTTTGAAGCCATTATTGCGGCAAAACAAAAGGCTGAGGAGCTGGGCTACCATACGCTTGCCCTTTCTTCCATGATCGAAGGAGAAACAAAGGATGTCGCCCAGGTTCACGGCGCCATTGTAAGGGAGATCCTTAAAACCGGCAATCCCATTTCACCGCCGGCCTGCATCCTCTCCGGTGGAGAAACAACTGTAACAGTTACCGGGAAGGGTCTCGGAGGACGAAACCAGGAGTTTTCGCTGGCGATGGCAATAGATATCGTCGGTAACGACAGTATTGTCGCTTTGAGCGCAGGGACAGATGGAACAGATGGGCCGACCGATGCCGCAGGCGCTGTGGCAGATACATATACCTTCAAGAAGGCACTGTCCATCGGATTAGATCCAAAACAATTCCTGGCAAATAACGACTCATACCATTTCTTTGAGCAACTCGGTGATCTGTTTATAACAGGACCTACCAATACCAATGTCATGGACCTGCGAATTGCGCTTGTCTCCTCATCAAAAAAAAACAAAAGGACCGCTGGCGATGGCTGATATTAATCTTAGCGGAATATTCCCCCCGATTCCTACACCCTTTATCAATGGTAAGGTGGCACATGAAGAACTGGCTGAAAATGTTAAAAAATGGAGTAAAACCGGGATAAACGGCCTTGTGGTGTTTGGATCCAATGGGGAATATGTCTATTTATCCGAAAAAGAAAAACGAGATGTCATTGAAACCGTTGTACAAAATGCACCAGCCGATTTTCTGATTATCGCAGGTTCCGGGTGTGAATCGACTGAAGCAACTTTGAAGTTGACCTGCGACTGTGGCAGCCTCGGCGCCGATGCCGCTTTGGTTGCTACACCCCACTACTACAGTAATCAAATGACAGAAAATGCTTTGATGAAGCATTTCACGTTCATCGCGGAGCATTCCCCGATCCCAATTATTCTTTATAATGTTCCGAAATTTACACACATTACCCTGGCCCCTGATTTGGTATCGTCATTATCGGAGCACCCAAACATCATCGGTATAAAAGACAGCTCAGGAAATATTCACCTGCTCAGCGAGTTCTTAAATCAGGTGGGGAAACATTTTGATGTACTTGTAGGCACCGCCGGAGTTTGGTTTGCCGGCCTGACACTGGGTTGCACCGGAGGGATCCTTGCCCTTGCCAATATAACGCCCGAAAACTGTGTAAAAGTCTTTGAACTTTTTAAAAAAAACGAATATGAAAAAGCTAGAACGCTTCAACTGAAAATGATTCCGGTCAATAAAATCATCACGACCATCTATGGCATCGGCGGTTTAAAGGCCGCCATGGACATGCTCGGTTATTTTGGGGGGGATCCAAGACCTCCCCTCCTTCCTCCATCTGAAAAAGAAAAGTTCGAAATTAAGGAGATACTTCAAAAAGCTGACATATTACCCGGTTAATCCGGCAGCCAAGCCAGATCCCTTTTTGCTTAAGGGACTCCGGGCCTTTGAGAAGCCCCGGGGGATCGGTTGATTGCAATAAAATGTTTACAAATATCGATTAAAACAATATATTATTAATGGTTAGCCAAGCACATTAGAGTGTCGCAGGTTTGAAGAGGTCGAAATGGAAAAGAACAGTTTGATCAAGACCACATCAAAGAAAAAGAGGCGATTGAAAAAAAGCGAAAAAGTGGAGCAGAAGACAAAAAAGCCGACGGCAAAAGAGGCCAAAAGCAAAAAAGCCCCAAAAATTAAACCCCCGAAGAAAACCAGAACAGCCACTAAAACCGCTGCAATATCTGCCGACAAAACTGCAGCGCCAAAAAAGAAAGCCCTTCATGTTGACGAAATGAGTTTCACTAATTCACCGCTTATATCAGATAAAAACGGAAAAAAACCAGCGCAGGAGAAAACCGCACTGCCCCAAAAATCAGGTTTATATCAACCGCCGGTTGATATAAAAAGACCAGACCCGATTGATAACGTGATGAAATCCGTTGCAGCTGGATTTGTCTTGCTGATTATGGTGGTGATCGGCGCAAGTTTTTCAAATATGAAGAAATATTATATTAAAACTGCCGACGGCGCAGTTGAAATCTGGAAAGGCAACTTTGCTCCCATCGGTATGGAGCTTTTTCTTCATCTTCCGGAAATGCGACCACCGGCATCAATTAAGCCGGCCTATCAGAAAAACGAAGTATTTCCGTTAATATTCCATTATTACATGGAAAGGGCAGACTCCCTGTTGAGCGTTTCAAGTGTACCCGATTTTGAAAAAATTAAGACATATCTGGGTGTCGCCCTGTCGTATGCCACCACCGAAACCCTCCATAATGCCGCAATCCGACGTTTGAACAACATCGACCTAATGCTTCTTCTCTACAGAGCGGAGGTGGCGGCCAGCAAGGGAACTTTGACTGCTCTAAAAGATGCGAAGCGTTATCTTGACAAAGCGGCTTCCCTGAAACTTGACCAGGCTCAGGCAAAAATGCTAAACTTAAAAACCACAACGATCAGCGATTTAATAGCTGCACTTCAGGCAAAGAAAAATAAAGGGCCAAAAAAACCGGCCAAAAAGAAATAATAAGCACGTTTGGTCCATTATCCGGCATTGACCCACAGGCACATTTCATACCAGACATCAAGGGACTCCCGATTCCGAAATAAAAACTGATTCTTCTAATACAAATGACACCAAACCTGCCGTGTCCCTGATCGCGTCATGGGGGGGACTTTCAGTCTGCATACCTTCATGGCTTCCGGACAACGGGTATGGAATCTACACCCGGTTGGCGGAGCAGCAGAGGACGGTGTTTCACCCTTTAAAACAATCCGCTTCTTCTTATCCCTTCCAGGGACAGGCACCGCCGAGATCAGAGCGATTGTATAGGGATGCATAGGATTGTCAATAACTTCAACTGTAGATCCATATTCTGTCAAAATTCCAAGATACATTACAGCCACACGGTTTGCGATACTGCTTACAACGCTTAAGTCATGGGAAATAAACATGTATGAAAGGTTATAGGTGTCCCTCAGGTCCATAAGGAGGTTAATAACCTGTGCTTGCACAGACACATCAAGCGCACTCACCGGTTCATCGCATACGATAAAATCAGGCCTCATTGATACCGCTCTAGCGATGTTGATTCGCTGTCGCTGTCCCCCGGAAAATTCATGGGGATAGCGGAATAAGACATCATCCTCGAGCCCCACTTCGTTTAGGAGCCTTTTGGCATGATCCTCACGCCTGCCCTCAATCATGCTGAATTCGACCAAACCTTCCGTAACGATATCAAAAACATTCATTCTTGGGTTAAGAGAAGAAAGAGGATCCTGAAAAATAATCTGTAACTTCCTGGTGATCTGCCTTCGATCTCGACGGCTTAAGGTAAAAAGATTTTGTCCGTGGAAAAAAACGGTACCCTCCCACGCTTTTTCCAAACCCACAATCGTCCTTCCCAAAGTGGACTTTCCACATCCGGATTCGCCGACAAGGCCGACGATCTCCCCCCGATTAATTGTCAGTGAGATTCCATCAACCGCCCTGACATACCCCGCTGTTTTTGACAGGATCCCGCGCTGAATAGGAAACCAGGTTTTCAGATCTTTGATTTCGATTCCCGAAAATTTTGTTCCCTGTAGATGCATAGTTTTTAACATATCATTCCCCGTTTTTAGTCAACAACGCTCGTTGTTGAACGAGGAAACAGGCGGCCTTGTGTCCTTTAGCAATATTGAATAGAGGCGGCACTTCCTCCCGGCACCGGTCAAAGGCATGGGGGCATCGGTCTCGAAAATGACATCCGGATGGATAATTGGCGGGTGAAGGGACATGACCGTTAATTGTCTTTAATCTTTTACCATCAGTTGAAAGCTTTGGAATCGACTTCAAGAGACCTTGGGTGTAAGGATGCGCCGAATTAGAAAAAATATCATTTCGATTCGCTTCCTCAGCTATCCTTGCAGCGTACATCACGAGTACCCGATCACACATCTCCCATATAACGCCCATATCGTGTGTAATCAGAAGAATTGAGGTGTGTTTCTGCTTCATTTCTAGAATAAGTTCGAAGACCTGTGCCTGTACAGTGACATCGAGGGCAGTTGTCGGCTCATCGGCAATAATGAGATCAGGATCGAGCATCAGAGCCATGGCAATCATTACCCGTTGCTGCATCCCGCCTGAAAGTTGATGCGGATATGCAGTCATTTTTTCTTTTGCATCCGGGATTTTAACCCTTTCCAGCCACTCGGTTGAAATCTGTTTTGCTTTTTCTTTGGAAATCTTTTTGTGAAGGATCAGAACCTCTCTCATCTGTTGGCCGATCCTGTGAAGAGGCGACAACGCAGCAACAGGCTCCTGAAATATCATACTGATCGCCCTGCCCCGAAATCTCCTCATATCGCCGGAACTCATCTGCAGGAGATCTTTACCATTAAAAAAAATGTTTCCTCTTTCTATTCTACCCGGAGGAGAAGGGATAAGTCGAAGAATACTCAATGCGGTCACCGATTTTCCGCATCCAGACTCACCTACCAGTCCCACAATTTCACCACGCCCAACATGAAAAGACACATTTTCAACTGCATTGAAAGTCCCTTCATCTGTTGTGAAAGTGACGTTTAGATCCTTTATTTCCAGTAAATTTTTTTGCACTCAACACCGTCTTTATTTTGACAAAAAGATATACGCCCGGAAAATTTTTATTCCAGCCGGCTGAACCGTTTGGGATCATAGGCGTTTCTTACGCCTTCACCGACAAAGACGCCGAGAAGCATCACCATGAATAACGCCATCGATGGATAAAGGATCAGCCACCACGCCCATCTGTACTGTTGGGCCTGGAAAAGCAGCTCCCCCCAGCTGGGTGTAGGAGGAGGAAGTCCGAATCCAAGGTAGTCAAGGGCTGCAAGTGCGCCGATCGCCCCAACTAAAGAGAAAGGAAAGAAGGTTATGACCGGAACCATTGCGTTGGGGAGAATATGTTTAAAGATGATCTTGTAATTGGATATTCCCATACATATTGCGGATTCCACAAACGGTTGTTTGCGAAGACGAAGGAATTCCGCACGAATATAATATGAAATCCCTATCCAGTTAAAAAGAGCATATATAAAAAGAAGCAATGAAAAGCTTCTTCCATAGGTCGATCCCATAAGAATCATGATATAAAGAAACGGCAGAGCGCCCCATATTTCGATAAAACGCTGGCCTGAAATGTCCAAAATACCACCATAATAACCCTGCAGCGCCCCTGCAATGATGCCCATGGTCACAGAAAAGGCTACCAGCATCAGGCCAAAGGTCAAGGAGGTTCTCAATCCGTAGAGAACCCGTGCCAACACATCCCTTCCAGCGCCGTCAATCCCCATCATATGCCCTCGAACAGGGGCAAAGGGGAAGCGGACATCTTCTTTGATAAAATCAACTTTATACGGTCTGTTGTTCACGGTCAGCAAAACCGAATCGACAGGTCCGGAAAATCGTCCTTGAATAAGGCCTGAAAGCATCTCCCGGTCACGGTTTGAAATGAGATTCCAAAAATTATGATGCTCATTATTTGACAGATGCCGGTCTATCTCCAAATTCCTTTTAAAAAAAAGTTCGATCGACTTTTTTAAATCGGATCCGCCGTTTGGATCAACTTCCCGAAATGTCAGTCGAACGGTCTTCGGCGGTTTTTTTCGCGGTGTGAAAGTTGAAAGTGATATTGCAAATTCACCGCCGTTGAAACGATTTCCCATTTTAGAAATAAAGGGCGCTTTTAGGTTTCTAAACCGCAACTCAATCGCCTGTTTTAAGGTATCGGAAATCTGGAAGAATTGAGTGAGATAGAGTCCTTTGGCCCCGCCATCTTTCATGCCGATAAATGATCCAAATGAAACGGATCTCGCGATGAGATAATCTTTTTTAATATTAACCGTACCGATCGTGGGCATCGGTGTAAAGGCGATTTTCACTTGATCCGGTACTTCAATCGATGCCGG
The DNA here is from genome assembly GCA_964608375.1 of uncultured Desulfobacter sp. Lineage (GTDB taxonomy): Bacteria > Desulfobacterota > Desulfobacteria > Desulfobacterales > UBA2156 > UBA2156. The sequence continues at coordinate 15,840 of CAZSON010000035.1, forward strand.
GTTGATGCTTTCAAATGGTCCGAAGGGGATGGGTGGAAAAATCATAAAATTGTCCGGGTTTTTTTTAAAGACAGAGAGCATATTTAATTTTTTATAATCCGATCTGGTCTTTTTGCCATTTCGGGCGAAAATATCTTCCGGATAAAATTTTATTACCGGAAAATAAGATCTATTTTCAAACCGGACGTAGAGCGGATTGCTGTTACAGATAAGTTCCGACCCCAGACTGATCAAATAAAGACCGACTAATACACACAGAGAAAGGTAAGCACGTTTTACCTCCTTAAAGCGACGGATCCTTTTTTGAGTTATCGGATTTTTAAATATGCCGGTCATCATTTTTCTACTGACCATAGGTGAAGTCAGTTTTCCTGGAAGGTTATTCTGGGATCGATAAGAACATATGTAAAATCTGAAAGGATATTCCCCACAAGACCGAGCACCGATGTTAGAGAAAGAATGCCCATAAAAACCGGATAATCACGACCGACAATGGCCTCCAGACTCAAACGGCCCATCCCCGGAATTTCAAAAACCTGCTCGATGATTACGGACCCTGCAAACATGACAGATAAAATGGATCCGAATCCGGTTGCAATGGGGATAAGAGAGTTTCGCAATGCATGTCCCCAAATGGCGCGCGTAAAACTGCCGCCTTTTGCGAGAACCGTTCGGATATAGTCTTTGCTGATCTGTTCTAAAAGAGAGTTTTTCATTAAAAGTGTCAAAACTGCAAAATTTCCGATCATATAAGAGAGCACCGGCAGAAACATATGTCTGAAAATATCATATGCCTTTTCAGAAAAGGTCAGGGTGTAAAAGTTATCCGAATAAAAGCCGGAGACAGGAAAAATATCCCACAAGCCCTCAACCGTCCCGCTAAACAACATTTTTAAAACCATCCCAAATGCAAATGGCGGGATGGCGTAACCGATAAAGACGGTAATACTCGATACGAGATCAAATATTTTATTATGCCGCAGTGCCTTCAAGATCCCTAAAGGAATACAAACCAAATAGGACAAAAGAAAGCCGGTAATGCCAAAAATTAACGAAACTTTAAATCGCTCCCTTATGAGCTGCCAGGTGGTTTTGTTCGGAAATTTGTAAGATTCCATCTTCATGCCGAGTCTGTCTGTAATAAGCCATTTCCAGTATCGCTTATAAAATGGTTTATCAAAACCGAAATGGGCTTCGATCGATTTTCGTTGCTGATCCGATATGGAACCCTGAACGCCGATTCCTCTGCCGGATTCTGCACTACCGATTCCTTTCATTTGCATGATAACCTGTTCAACAGGCCCGCCGGGCACGAATTGGATCAGCCCAAAACACAAAATGGTAATTCCGATAAAGGTCGGAATCACAAGGAGAAATCGTCTGATAAAATAGTCCATTCGTTCCATAATCGTTGTACCCTTAAAATAATTAACTCGAGACTCAATATTCTCCTCTTCCGGGTTTCATTATGATTCGAACATCTAC
>CAZSON010000036.1:0-3454 GCA_964608375.1 uncultured Desulfobacter sp.
TTATCCGGAATATCCTAAAGGGCCGTGCGTTTTATTGTTGCAAAAAGATTCTAATGGTAACCCAATTCATGTTGTATGGGGTATCCCCAAAGGTGCGAACTCACCTGCTGTCCTTGTAACGGCCTATAGACCAGATCCCGATGTATGGTCTAAAGATTTCATGAGGAGAAAATAATGAAAAAAAGAAAGCACACCAAACTTGTTCACGAAGGAAAATACGTTGCTGAAGTTGATATTGAATTGATTGATTCTTCTGAAGGGTGGTCTCCCTATTTAGCGCTTGAAGACGCATACAAGCTTGATGATGTTCGTGAGGCATTGCGCAAAGGTGATCTTGATACCGCCAGCCGTTTAGCCCGTCTATATTCACTCACACCAGTGGCCGTCTAAATTCCCCGGATAACAATGGCATGAAAATGGACGGGCTGTATCGTGCGGTTTAGGTAAATTTTGGTTGGTATCCGCCGAGGTGGTTTCTACATCTTCCAGGGATGCACCCACCCGCCACTTATGCCCGCCGTTCGCAATAAAAAATGAAATGGAGAATTAATGGACCCCGAGAAAATAATAATCGGATTGTCGAAGGAATTAACTTCCGAATTGAAAGCAATGTCGAAAGCCAAAGACCTTAATGAGAAAGAAATTTATAGTCGGATTGTGAAAAATTTATGTGAATCATTGGGTGTCTTTTTTGATTTGGCGAGCGAAGTGATGTCTTTTGATTTTGATGATGATACAGGAAAAGAAAAAATTCCTTTTTAAGGGGGTTTGTTGGTTCGTTACCAAGATTAATATTTTAAGGCATTGGTAAAAAAATGGAATATAAAATTGAATTCAAACCAAGAGCTTTAAAAGATTGCAGGAAAATTCCCAAATCTCAATTGACACATATTTTTGAGCAAATTGAAATAATGTCAGTCGATCTTAAAGGAGATGTAAAACGCCTGACAAATTTTACTCCAGAGTATCGGCTAAGAGTCCGGGATTATAGGGTCCTTTTTGAAATAGAGGAAAAACGATTAACTATTTATCGAATCCGTCATCGCAAAGAAGCCTATAAATAAGGGAGAGACGTTATGACTTCAATAAACGCACAAATAATCGAAAAAAATGGCAAAAAAGAATTTGCGATTCTTCCGTATGAAGACTTTTTGAAATTACAGGAGGAGGTTGCATGTTATGATGACCTTCGAATTTTACGCGAAGCAAAAAAAGAGGAACAAAATGCTCCCTCAATTAGCTTTAAAGAAGCTAAAAGAATTTTAGAGATATAGAGTAGCGAACGAACAAGGATAGATCGTGTGAGGAACGAACCACGATCTTATCCGAAGGTTGAACAAGCCCGGTAATGGTGACTTTATATAAGAAAATATCTTTTTTTGATCAGGGGGAGTAAAGTGTGTTTTCGAAAATCACCTGCCGGGAGATCTGGCCGACATGGGCCAGCCGACATTCAACGAGACCACCTATGAAGACATCGGGTTTGGTCTGGGCTTTTCGGTGATGCTTGATCCGGCCAAGGCCAAAGTAATCGGAACTCCCGGTGAATATGCCTGGGGCGGTTATGCCAGCACACTATTTTGGGTTGATCCCAAAGAAGATATGATGGTAATTTTTCTCACCCAGCTGATTCCTTCCAGCGCCTATCCCATCCGCCGTGAGCTTCTCATCTTAACCCATCAGGCGATAGATTGAATATTTTTTTTGGCGTTCGATACCTGAGGCCGGTCAATATCGAACACCTCCTTTGCTTTTTCTTATAACATATTTTTCTATCGTTAAAACTTTTTCAACTGAGGTATTTGATGCGTCGACTTCATTATTGAATGTATCTTTTTTTCTTTCATAATTTTCTATTTTTTTATTGAGGATGGCCGCTCTTGTGTTCAACTCGATCGTTTTTCTTCTTCGAAGCCACCTTGGTTTTTTGGCGAGGCTTTCTTTATCGGCTTCCAGAATTTGCTTTTCTTTAATCAGTATTTGAAATTCTTCTTCGAGGATTGCTTTCCTTTGAACAAGCTGTTTTTGTTTTTTTAAATAATCGGCTTTTTCCATCTGAGCTTTTTTGTTGCTCTGTTCATCGGCTGGTCGATACCGGGTGTCGCTTTCAAATTCTTTATACTTCTCAATGTTATAGAGCTGATCTTCGGGAACTTTATTGAGGTCATCCGTATAGTGGATGGCGCCGTCTTTATCCACAAAGCGGTAAAATTCGGCGAAAACAGTTACAGAAAATAAAAACAAAACCATGCTGATAACATATTTCCATTGTGCCATGTTTACATCCTGTCTATCTGTTCCTGTCAGAGGTAAAAAGAAATTTTTTTACCCCGCACCTGATGCTGCACAGTGCTGCATTGGGGATGTGCAACTTGAGTAAATACATACCATATCGTCTCAAGATCGGTCAAACCCGAATGCTCAATATATAGGTCTTTCCTGCTATTGTATTTGAAAAGATATTTTGATAACATGGGACTCACTTTAGGCACTCTTTTGTTAAAGAACCAATAATCCCTTTCAGGGAGAAATCAGTGCCGGGCCCTCTGGACCCGGGTATCTCTAAAACGAACCGGCGAATTCTTTTTCCATAGGGCAATAAAAAAGGTGAATCATTGGACATTGGGTGGACAGGGGTTCAGGAGAGAAGGTTAAAGGAACTGGAAGCATCGTCAGATGAGCTTGGCAGACGGTTTAACAGCCTTGAAGATCGTAAACAGTCTTTTCAGTCCTTGGATAAAAAACTGGTAAAACAGCACCGCCGGCTATTAACGGAATTTAGAGAGATTAAACTCAGACCGGGGCTGTGCAGACTGGAAACCCGACTGGTTGAGGTGCTCGGTAAAAAGGGATTTGTTCAGGTCGCAACTCCGATCATCATGTCCAAGGGACATCTTTCAAAAATGACGATTAAAGAGGGCCATCCCCTTTTCAACCAAATTTATTGGCTCGATCATAACAAATGCCTGCGCCCCATGCTTGCGCCCCATCTATATTTTGTGTTGAGGGATTTTCTACGAATATGGGATAAACCGGTCCGAATATTTGAAATCGGCCCATGCTTTAGAAAGGAATCTCAAGGGGTTCAACATTCAAGTGAATTTACCATGCTCAACCTTGTGGAAATGGGATTGCCGGCGGAGGAGAGAAATGAACGTATCGCCGAACTCGCTGCCGTGGTTGCCGATGCGGCAGAGATAAGTGACTACCGGTTAAAGGCCGAAAAATCTGCGGTTTACGGCGATACCATTGATGTCGTGGCCAACGAGGGAAATGTGGAACTGGGGTCGGCTGCAATGGGCCCGCATCCCCTAGATCGGGCATGGAAGATCACAGACAATTGGGTTGGGATCGGATTCGGAATAGAGCGGCTGCTCATGGTCGCGCAAAAGAGTCACAATCTCCATAAAATGGGAAGGAGTCTTGCCTACCTTGATGGCCATCGCCTGAACAT
>CAZSON010000036.1:3554-16760 GCA_964608375.1 uncultured Desulfobacter sp.
ATCTTCGACTAAAAAACTTGAAACCATCTTGGCCACGGCAACCGGTGGTCAACCGCTCAAAAAGAAGGACCTGATTTTTCTGTTGGAAATCGATGATCAGGATCAATTGGAAATTATTTTTCGTGCTGCCAGAAGTTTACGTCATAAGTATTTTGGCGATAAGATCTTTCTATACGGGTTCCTTTATATCACAACATATTGCAAAAATGACTGCCGATTTTGCTTCTTCCGAAAATCCAATAGAGCAAGCAGGCGATATCGGAAAGAGGATCAGGAAATAGTCTCCGTCGCAGGTCGGATGGCTGAATCCGGGGTTCATCTGATTGACCTGACCATGGGAGAAGATCCGGCTTATTTTAATCGGGGAATTAACGGTTTCGATAAGCTTCTTAATCTGGTAACATCGGTCAGTCACACCACCGGTTTGCCGGTCATGATCTCACCGGGCGTGATGCAGGATGATCAACTGAAAAAGGTCGCCGCGGCCGGTACAGACTGGTATGCCTGTTATCAGGAGACTCACTGCCGCTCCCTGTTTCAAAACCTCAGGCCGGGACAGGACTATAATGTTCGAATGGGGGCCAAGCTGGCGGCGCATCAACAGGGATTATTGATCGAGGAAGGGCTGCTCTGCGGTGTGGGCGAAACGCCGGCTGATGTGGCCGAGTCGATATCGGTGATGCGATTAATCGAAGCCGATCAGGTACGGGTAATGAATTTTATTCCCCAACATGGCACGCCGATGGAAAACCGAACGCCACCGGATTCGACAAAAGAATTGTTGATCAGCGCGATAATGCGGTTGTCCTTTCCGGATAGACTGATACCGGCTTCCCTCGATGTGGATGGCATCATCGGTTTAAGAAAGCGGCTCGATGCCGGCGCAAATGTGGTCACATCCCTTGTGCCGCCCGGTGGAGGCCTTGCAGGTGTGGCACGGCATTCCTTGGATATAGAAGAGGGAAATCGAACCACCACCCGCGTGATTCGCATTCTTGAGACAATCGGACTTCATCCGGCTTCCGGGAAAGAATATAAAAAGTGGATTCAACGCCGCAGGAGATCGCTTGAAGAAAGCCGGTCAAAGGAGAAGATCGCTTGCTAGTGGCCGTTGTAGGCGGAAAGCTGCAAGGAATTGAGGCGGCATATTTAGCGCACAAAGCCGGATGGGGTGTTAAAGTTATCGATAAGAATTCCCTCGTCCCGGCATCGGGGCTGGGCGATCTATTTTTCCAATTAGATGTCACCGTGGAACATGCATTGACACATGTTTTAAATGATGTCGATTTGGTTATACCAGCGTTGGAAGATGACGAGACTTTGATCTGCCTGGACCGGTGGACCCGGGCCAGAAATATACCGTTTGCCTTTGATCCGGGCGCTTATTCGATATCCTCCTCCAAATTAGCGTCCGAACAGGTTTTTTCACACCTGGGTGTTGCGACGCCGAAGCCTTGGCCTGACTGCCGTTTTCCGGTAGTGGCCAAGCCGAGCGAAGGTAGCGGGAGTGATGGAGTACAGATTTTCGATCATCCCGAGAGGGTGAAACGACATCTTCACGGTTCCGCCCGGGATTGGATTGTACAGGAATTTATCGACGGACCTTCCTATTCACTGGAAATTATCGGTAAACCTGGCAACTACACCCCGGTTCAGGTAACCGATCTGGGGATGGACAGCCAATTTGACTGCAAGCGGGTTATTGCGCCGACAGAGCTTTCGGAACATTTGATTTCGGATTTTGAAACGCTATCCATTTCACTGGCCGAGGCATTGCGATTAAAAGGTTTGATGGATGTCGAGGTCGTTTTGCACGATAACAGGCTGAGGCTACTGGAGATTGATGCCAGGCTGCCCAGCCAGACACCGACCGCTGTCTACTGGTCCACCGGCCAAAACCTAGTGCAGATGCTGGGGCAGATTTTTCTCTCAATGCCCCAAAAAAATGGGGAGAACAGAGAGCCTCCCCGAGGGGTCGTTTATGAACATATCCATGTAACCTCGTGTTTTTTGGAGGTTGTGGGTGAGCATATCATGTCCGGCAGCGATGCGCTTCATGTATGTCAGGATTTTTTTGGCGCCGATGAGGCTATTACGAATTATACGCACGGAAGGGAAGAATGGGTGGCCACACTTATCTATACAGGCAAGGACCGAAAAGAGGCATGGTCAAAAAGAGATCAGACGATAAAAGAAATACAGGGAAAATTTAACATAAAGCAATATAGAGATTCATCACCAGAACCGATTAAACCGAGAGCCTGAACGTGTTCTCTGTCCTGCTTGAAAACAGAGAGTAAGAGGACTCCAAGAGGATTCCGTGCCTTGACCCGATTAAGAACCGGTGATATTGCAGATATCGCTGAAAACCTCAAAAAATACGATTCTGAACTGATTCGAAAAACAGGATGCACCCTGTTCGGTGTTGCCTGTGCAGCTGTTGGTGTCGATGAATCCAGGGTTCGCCGCGCATCAAAGGATATCTTGGTCGGTATCATTCCAATTAGCTCGGGAAGAGGGATCATCAAGGGGTTTTCCCATGCGGTGAAAAGCATCGTAAAGCATATCGGTTTTAACGTGGTTGTTACAGAGTCATCTGATGTGGCCGGACTGATCGAGGCATGTGATAAAAAAGCAGATGTCATCATGCTATCGGATGATGAGCATTTTGTCGCGATCCATGCCAGATCTCAACGAGTGGTGAAGAATGCGGATGCCACAGGAAAAGGATTTGTATCAGGTTTGAACCTGATGGCCCGAAGTTTAATCAATCGAACTGTTCTGGTGATCGGATGCGGCCCGGTGGGCCAAAGTGCGGTGACAGCGCTGATCAAGCTTGGCGCTATCCCCGGGGTGTTTGATGTGGTGCGCCGTAGAGGTTATGATTTGGCCGGAACGATCCAGCGCTCGCATTCTGTAAAAATCCGGATTGAAACTGATTTGAATTCAGCGCTGGCAACATACCAATATATCATCGATGCGTCACCTGGACGAGATATTATCAACCGATCCGATGTGAAAAGCGATACTTATATTTCTGCTCCTGGGATGCCGATCGGTATGAGTGTCGGCGCATTGAAAAAGCTATCCGATCGTTATCTGCACGACCCGCTTCAAATCGGTGTGGCCACGATGATCGTAGAGGCGGCAGGCGGATCAGGGAACTGATCGAATTTGTATGTGGGTCCAGGGAAAAAAAGATAACCGATGAATCCGAAAGAAACCGTGAAAAAGCAGGCCAAAAGATACTATCGCAAACGGGTGGAACTTTTTCGGCTTATCGATAAAATAAAGTTGTGGCCATCGCGAAAAGGGGTTCTGCACGGCATCAAGATCATTGATAAGATGGGCGATAGAGCCCGGGTTACTACCCACTGTAATAAAACCTTTATGGTAACAAATTCGAGGAACAGCCGTGCGGCCAGATGGCTGAGAAATAAATGGTTTGAGGACGTCTGCAAGCGCTGCGCGGTTCCGGAATGGAAATTAGAAAAATATTCTTCAACCCGGTTCAAGCGTCACTATGGATCTTTACTCCTTAGCGCAGATGAAAAGAAAGGTCACGCCTCTCGCGTTTAGGGGTGTTGAAAATAACGCCCCTTTGCCCCCGGCATCAGGTCTGATCATCAATTGTATTTAATTTTGCTGTGCGCTAAATCATCAGCTCCTTTGCAACTTCGGAAGCAGAGGCGGCATTGGCGCCGTATCCATCCGCCTCGATATCGTCTACAAATTTCTGGGTGACCGGCGCCCCTCCGGCTATGATCTTTATCTGATCACGAATGCCGGATTCCTTCAGTGCCCTAACGGTCTCCTCCATTTTCGGCATGGTCGTGGTCAAAAGCGCCGACATGCCTAAAATGGACGCTTTATTCGATTTTACAGCCTCCACAAAATCCTGGGGTTTGACATTAGCTCCGAGGTCGACGACATTGAATCCGGCACCCTGAAGCATCATCGATACCAGGTTTTTTCCAATGTCATGGAGATCACCCTCTACCGTACCGATCACAACCGTCCCCAGGCCGCTGCTATCTTCCTCTGAAAGATAAGGTTTAAGGAGTCCAATGGCTCCCTGCATAACCTTGGCGGAACGAAGGACTTCAGGGATAAACAACTCACCGGTTTTCATTCGTTGTCCAACAATGTCCATTCCCGGAATAAGTCCGTTATCCAGGATCGCTTTTGCCGGAAGGCTCTTATCCAGTGCTTCTTGAACCAATTTGTTGACGCCTTCCATATCCGCTGCGATCAACCCCTCTGCCATTTTTTCATACAGTTCTTCCATTTTCAGTTCTCCTAAAAAAAGAGATTTAAAATTCGTGACTCGAAATGAAAAATTTATATTTCATTCCGTCACCCTTCAATCATTTTGGTATTCATCATTTTTTATCTATCCGCTCTTTTGCTTCAAATGCCTCAACAACTTCTTTCATTTCCCTTACTGCATTATCGGGCAAAGGAAGTGGTTTGTGATTTTTAACGATATCCAATGCCGCTTCATAAGCACGTTCTTGTATGGTTTTACTACCGGTCAATTCCATCCAATCCGTACGATTTCGCCGGTCGAACAGGTTGGACCGGGACTGGTTTCGCATATTCTTAAGGGAGCTGTCATGAGTGATGTAAGTGCCGCCGGATCCGACTTCGTGGATAACTTCCACAGCCAGGCTTTCGTCTGTGATTGAAATGCCCCGGGTGGCGACCTGAATCATCTTTATCATTTCAGCATCCATGATGAGCTTTGCGAGATCAAACGTTAACCCCTGTTCCAGAACACCTGAACCGAACAGGATGTTTCCACCGGCAAGTGCGCTGAGGCTGGCGCTCAGCGTACATTCGTAGCCGGACTGGATATCCGGAACTTTACTATCCGAAGCCCCGCCTCCGACAAAGCAGGGGAGGTGGTAGTATCGTGCCAATTTTGCAATGGACGCATTTATCATTCCGTATTCAGGCGAACCGATGGATGCGGTTCCGAATCTCAGGTCCAAAATGGCGCTGGTACTCCCGTAGGTGCATGGCGCGCCTTTTTTGGTCAGCTGAGCTAAAACGATGCTGCTCAATACTTCAGCATTGTGGGTAACAAGAACACCTGCCAGCGTGGGCGGTGATGTTCCTCCGGACAGTCCCATAGGTAGTATCAAAATTCCTACCCCCGACCTAGCAGCCTCCATAATCAGTTCGCATTCGTTCTCCGGCAGACCGAGCGGGCTAAGGGGACTGACATTAATAGTAAAGATAGGTCGCTTTTGAAAATTAGCATTACCTCCCATGCAGATGGATGCCAGTTCGATCATGCAGGTTAAAGAACGAGCAGAATCTGCACCAAGGAAAATATGCTTGCCGGTATTTGTCAACATCGCCTCGAGGTTGTGAACAGATTGAGTTTCATTTGGCGTGTCAACTGAATTAACACTCCGCTCAACTACGCAGATTTCATTAAGATAGTCGCATACCCGCGCAATATCACCGCAGTCTTTTTTTGTGGCAAGTCGAATCTCTCGTGTAACAGGATCAATGATATTAATACATCCTCCAAATGTTGTAAAACCGACACGGTTTGGCTCCGAAACGTAATCATCATTTGGATTTCGGGCATCATACACAATTGTCCGCGGGGCCCAAAATGCGCATTCTTCGACAAGGTATGGCGGCATTTTGACGATGCCGCAACCATTGAACCGCTCAACAGAGGCACCGCCACCATGGAAGATTTCCAGGGCCGCTTCGCTCATAACCTTTATACCGGTATCCTGGAGAATCTGAAGGGTTGAATCGTGTATCGACTCAAGCTCATCATGTGAGAATGCATATAGTCCGAAGCCGGTGGTTGAATCGATACCGCTCTTAATGCTTCTCCTCATTGCAATAGAGGTCCTAATGCTGATGTCATAATTTTGTTTTCATTCGCACTTATAAAATTAAAGATCCTAAAACAAAAAATTAAGCCAATTTCAAGTGGTATTTTTCATATTTATTCAAAAGATAAATAAAAACTTGTCTCGACTTTCTGAAGTTGACAATCCAGCCGATTCACCCCTCCCGGAAAATCTACCTATAGCTCGATCCAACCTGCAAGTAATTGCCGGTTGTTTTCGATCCAGTACATCAGTTTTAGGTTGTGGTCAACATATGCCAGGTATTCGTCATCGTTCGGATTGACTGCGGTAAAAAAATCGACGATTACCCAGTTAAGCACAAATAGATTTGCAGCTGCCAGCATTGATGAAAAGAATTTTTTTTCAATCGATGTCAATTGTCCGGGTGATGCTGCTGACCGGCAGGCCGAATTATAGCTGCATAGAAAGGTTTCAAATCTATTTTTATCTATTCTTTCCACCTCTTTTTTTTCCCAGTTGGAGGAGAAATAAATGACGGCCAGCGCAATATCAAATAATCGGACATCTATTTTTGCCCAGTCAAAATCAAAGACTCCGACTACCCGCCCCTCCTTATACTTCAGGTTCCCCTGATGATAGTCTCCGTGAATCGGTAGAAATGGCATTTTGATCAGATCTGATTTTGGGATGATTGTCTTCATGATGATCGCTTGAATATTGTCCAGATTTTTTAAAAAGAACCGCCCACATTTTGTCTTTCCCGCCATGGCTGTAAATTTGCTGTAATGAAGTTGAAAGGTTGGCAAAAAATCCATGATCTTCAGTTGCAATCTGCCACTGCCGGCCGGTTTGAGAAAATTTTGTGAAGCAGAGTGCAACCGGGCCAATACCCGGCCTGCACCGGCGATTTCCATGTCAGAAAGATCCGTGTCCATCCAGGTATAGCGGTTTTCACCCTCCAGAAACTCAAAAACAGCCCAAAAACGAACCACCGGTTTTTCCGTGTCATACTCCTCTATTTTGACATAGGAATTGCCGTTTTTTTGTGGAATTAGACCCGGAGTCAGTTTAAATCCTTTTTTTCTGATATGATAGATGAGGGCGTGTTCGAATTTTATCTCCTGTTCAGCCGTACCCAAACGGTATTTACGAACCAGGTATTTGGATGTAACCTTATTTTTTTTCATCCAAACGGTAAAGCTTTGGTTGCAGTAACCGCTCAGAATTTCCTCTATATCGAGCAACCTCCCCAACCTATAATTTTTCTTCAAAATGTTGTTTATCAATTCCAACGTTTTTTATACCCCAAACACCGGATACGTCCTTCAATCATGAAAGGTGGAATAATCCAACGTTCATCGGGGAATAACAGGTGGCATCGATCATGTCAAACCACAAAAGTGAAGAGTTGATATTTGTCTCGCATCGTTTATATTTTAAGATGATTAAGATGCAAAATATATAAAGGATAAATTCTCGACGATGATACTTGAAAAATAAAGATTTATTGTCTAAAGAAGAAGAAAATGATGAAAATTGTAAACCTTAAGAATAGTTTCTGCTGAGGTTCTATCATGTCAGATGCGATCATATGCGGCGTCGACTTTGATGACTTTGTTATCAGCATGGAGGAGTTTCATGGTTACCGATCACCCGGCATACTCCTTGGGGGGTTGATGATAGAGTCCTCCCTCGAGGAATTGGGGGATACACCTTATTTAAATGTGGTCACCGAAACGGTGGTTTGCCTCCCGGATGCGGTCCAGTTGCTTACCCCATGCACCATCGGAAACGGTTTTTTACAGACGATCGACTGGGGCAAATTCGCCCTCACCTGTTACGACCGCTTAAGCCTTTCAGGTGTACGAGCGTGGCTGAACCCTGATGCACTGGGCGAATTTGCATTGGTTCGCCAATGGTTTGAAAGATCTTCGCAAAAGAAGGAAAAGCCCCCTTTTGAAGTGCTGGCTGCTGAAATGCTAGTTGCAGCCAAAGAGCTGATCAGCCAACGTCCGGTCCATCTTCATCGCTCCCTGAAAGAATCGCAAAGTGTACCGACCGGGCGATGCCCAGGTTGTGGAGAGTCATATCCGCTTCATCTGGGCTCTATGTGCCCAGCATGCCAGGACCAGGCGTACTATCTCTATCAAGATTAGGAGATGAGAATAATGGACGAATCGATGAAATTCAGCCGGATGCTCCGGTTGCCCCCTTATATTTTTGCTGAGGTGGACAAACTCAAGATGTCGCTCCGCCGAGCTGACAAAGATATTATTGATCTTGGCATGGGAAATCCCGACCTGCCGACGCCCCGCCATATTGTCGATAAATTGCTTGAGGCTGCCCAGAAACCGCCCAATCATCGGTATTCAGCATCCCGGGGGATCGCCAAACTGCGAGCAGCGATCGCCAGCTGGTACAAAAACCGTTACGATGTTGATATTGACCCTGAAAGTGAGGTGGTGGTGACTATGGGAGCTAAAGAGGGAATTTCACATCTGGTTCTTTCGTTGATCAGCCCCGGCGACGTGGTTTTTGCTCCCAATCCAACCTATCCTATTCATCCGTATTCGGTAATTATTGCAGGGGGCGATTTGCGAAGCATTCCGATAGAGAAAAATCGAGATTTTTTAAAAGATCTTCAAATTGCCACCGAACAAACCTGGCCACGACCGAAGATGCTGATCATATCGTTCCCGCATAATCCCACCACCGAAGTGGTCGATCTGGAGTTTTTCCAAAAGATTTGCAACTTTGCCAAAGAAAACGATATCATTATTGTCCACGATCTTGCCTACGCCGATCTTGTCTTTGATCGTGATATGGCGCCGAGCTTTCTTCAGATAGACGGGGCCAAAGCGGTCGGTGTTGAGTTTTTTTCCATGTCCAAAAGCTATTCCATGCCGGGATGGCGCGTCGGTTTCTGTGTCGGAAACAGTGAGATCATTGCGGCATTAACCCGAATAAAAAGTTATCTTGATTATGGTATTTTTCAGCCGGTTCAAATAGCCGCAATTATTGCCCTCAATTCCGACCAGTCGTGTGTCAAGGACATTGTTAACATCTATCGCTCACGGCGCGATTGTCTTGTGGATGGACTTAATAGATTGGGATGGTCCACAGACCGACCCAAGGCCACCATGTTCGTCTGGGCCAAAATTCCGGAGAAATTTCAGGATATGGGCTCGGTGGAATTTTCCAAGTTCTTGATACGTGAGGCCGGCGTTGCAGTCTCTCCCGGTCGGGGTTTTGGCGAATATGGGGACGGATATGTGCGGTTTGCATTGGTGGAAAATGAAGAACGAATACGTCAGGCGATTCGGGGTATTCGCAGGGTCCTCCGTTGATCAAAAAGACCGCTGAACTCTCCTATTTTTAATAATCAAAGGAACGATAAATGGGACTTTTTAAAAAGAAGACGCTCACCGGACTTGCCCGCACATGCGGTTGAGCGGCTAAAATTGGTCCGACGGCTCTGTCGGACGCCCTTTCAGGATTGAATCCACCGTCTGATCCAAACTTTCTGGTCGGTTTCGAGACTTCGGATGATGCGGCTGTATACCGGCTCACAGAAGAGGTCGCCGTTATCAATACCGTCGATTTCATTACACCACCTGTCGATGATCCTTACTGGTTCGGGCAGATAGCAGCGGCGAACTCAATTTCGGACATCTATGCCATGGGGGGCCGCCCCCTGACCGCATTAAACCTGGTGATGTTTCCCTCAAAACAGCTTGACATGGGGATTCTCAGGGAAATTCTCCGCGGCGGCTACGATAAGGTGATAGAGGCGGAGGCGTGCCTTGGTGGTGGTCATACCGTGGATGATGAAGAACCTAAATACGGCCTTTGCGTCAACGGCGTAGTACATCCCGAACGAATTATCACCAACTCCGGCTCACGGCCCGGGGATGCCCTGATACTAACGAAACCGATCGGTACCGGTGTGTTGTTTAATGCGGTTCGCTCGGGCAAAATGGATTATAAAGAGATCGAAAAGGATATCTTACCCGCTGTTGCAACACTGAACGGACCGGCCATAGAAGCCGCCCTGGAATTTGAGCTTCATGCATGCACGGATGTCAGCGGATTTGGTATTGCAGGCCATCTCTACGAAGTCGCTGATGCCAGCAGCGCCACGGTTCGCTTAAAATATTCAAATTTGCCTATCTATCCCGGTGCGCTTGAGATGTACAGGAAAGGCGAGACAACCGGGAGTAACACGGCGAACCGTCGGATGGTTCAGGGAAATATTGAGATCAAAGCTTCACTCTCCGGTGCGGAAGAAGAGTTGCTCTTTGATCCCCAAACCTCCGGGGGACTGTTATTATCGATTCCTGATTTTCAGGCTGAGGCGCTTTTGAGCGCCCTGACAAAAGCCGGTGTCGACTCGGCGAGCCGCGTTGGTGAAGTTGTGGAAGGCGTTCCTGCAATAGCAGTGGTATAGGTTTATGAAAACCTGCTCATCGTCCCGATGGCCAAGGATAAGAGCAGTACATAGCTTTTTAAAACAAGTCCGCAGGTTAAGGTCATAGAGAGAGCTTGTCCTTGAAGCTGGACCGAGACAACGAGCGCATGACCGGTCCGCTTTGACTGACTATAGAATTATTAACTCAAGTTTCGCCCCTGATATTTTGTGAAAAGCCGCATCAGTCATAGGGTAAAAAGAAATTTTTCTGGGAGAAATTGGTGATGAACTCTTTGACAACGGCACAAAACATTTAATAAAGGTAATTATTGAGAGAATAATAAAAAAAGGAGCCCGAAATGATCGATAGCCTTTACCAAACCCTTTCGAAAATTGGATTCGCCCATCCCCTTCATCCCCCGATCACCCATCTTTCGCTCGGGTTGATTATCGGCGGATTTATTTTCGCAGTGGTCGCACTGGTGCTTAATCAGAAATCTTTTTTACAGACGGCCCGGCACTGTATGGTTTTGGCGCTGATCGGCCTGGGGCCGACCGTACTGATCGGGCTTGCGGACTGGCAACACTATTATGGTGGTGCGTTGCTGTTTCCGATTACCATGAAAATGATACTGGCTGCTGTGCTGGTGGTCTGTTTGTCTGTTGCAGTTAAATTGGGACTTCGGAAAGAATACGGTCCAATGCGTGTGATCCCTGTTTATACCCTTTGCCTTCTGGCGGCTATCGGTATCGGTTACTTTGGCGGGGAACTCGTCTATGGAACAAGACCGTCGGCAGGTAATGTTCGCCTGAATCCGGTGGCAGGAAAAGGGGCCGCCTTGTTTAGCGAAAGCTGTTCGGTATGCCATTTTCAGGACAAAACGGAAACCAAGGTCGGTCCGGGTTTAAAGGGTCTCTTTCAGCATGAAAAACTCCCGGTAAGCGGAAGGCCGGCGACAGAATCCAATGTTCGTTTAACTTTAAAAACACCTTTCGATGAGATGCCCCGGTTTGATTCACTCTCAGCAGAAGAGATAGACGAACTGATTGCATTTCTCAAAACCCTTTAATGAGTGGTCAATTTAATCTAAGAATTTTTTGGGGAGCCTCATGTCGTTTTTGATTTTCAGGTTATTGACGATCATCATTGTTTCTGTTCCGTACGCGAGCAACCTTCCGTTTTCATCCTCTATGGACGCTTTCCCCAGGCAGAGGGTTTTACCCACCTTGATGTTCCTGCCCTTTGCAATCAGGTATCCTTTCGATGCGGGGGCCAGGTAATTGAGCTTTAACTCCACGGTCGTCAGCCCGACACCTTCCTCAAGAAGGGGATAAACAGACCAGAACCCGGCCGCATCCACCAGTGAGGAATAAACGCCGCCGTGAACCATGCCGAAAGGCTGGAGGTGTTTTTCTTCGATAATCACCTCCAACCGTGATTCTCCGGGAAGAATCGGTTTCATTTCCATGGAAAGAAGGCTGAAAAAAGGGCTCCGACTGACCACTTCTGTTATTGCTTTTAAATATGCAGGATTGAGTGTTTTCATTCTTTCCTTGGGTCTTTTGATTCCTCACTAATCGGTGAATCTTCATCCCGTTGAAACATATACTCTTTAACCCCATTTCGGTACAGAAATGATTTAGCAAAACTGAAAGGCGTCAATAAGGCGAGAATTTCTCTATTATGACGACGTTGCAAGGGTAAGTTCAAATGGGGTTGGGGACGTGGATAGAGTCTGAAGTCCTCACCGATGGCAAAGGAACTCAATACCGGAAAAACGATCGGATCTCCTTGGGCGATCACCATCACCCGTCCCCCCGGCCTTGTTGATTTATGGCACTGCCGAATCAGCTTGACCGCTGTTTGATTATCCAGATAGTCAAAGAGATTCCACAGCAGGATGCCATCAAAAGCAAGGGGAGGATAGTCAAAGTGTTGCTCGATCCGACCGACGGGCCGATGCCTGCGGCGCTCTCTGTCCAGAAAATAAAACATGTCGCAGACAGAGAGCTTTTTCACCCAGCGCAAAAAAAAATTGATATTGTCGCCCGAGATCAGGCCCAAATCTAGCAGGTGACTCCCATCGCTTTGATGAAGACCCTCCAGGAACATTTGCAGCACATTGCTCTTGTAACCTGATTCCTCCGGCTTGACAATCGAATCTTTCAACGGTTGATCTGCAATCGACAGGGTCAATTCTTTTTGATCGGGTCAGTAGCGGGGATAACCGGTTTTTTTTCAAATGAAGGGACCGGTTTTGCTCCTTGGGAAGCGGGTTTTGTACCTGGAGGAATCCCTTGCTGAGGTTCCCGTTCCAGTTCGATGGCTGCTTTCAGATAAGCCCCGTCTTCCACTGAAATGCTTCTAGCCTTAATCTCACCGTTAAAGTTTGCCCCCTTGGTTATCGAGACCTTGCCCAGCGCCTTGATATTTCCCGTCAGCCGGCCGCTGATGGTCACGTTGTCTGCATGGATTTCCGCTTCCACCCGGCCTTTGGTTCCGACGGTAATCTGATTCTTTTCCAGTTCGATTTTGCCCTTCATTGCCCCTTCAATAATCAGGCTTTCCCTCCCGTTGATGTTCCCTTCAATCGAGATATGTTCCCCGATGATCGTCTTTCGGTCGACAGGCGGTGAACTCGAACTCGAATAGGATACGTTTTCCTTCTGAGGGATGTCGGATGAGAATGTGGGTTCCCTGTCTGCTCCTTTTCGTTTATTTAGCATGCGTGTGCTCCTTTCAAAAAATACAGCGATATGATTTATCGCTTCTAGTACAGGAAAAACCCTACAATGTCAACCGTAGAATTAAAACTCGTGTCATTAAGTGATTATTCAAATTTTTTGTAACCGTTCACAGTTTACAGTTTTTTCAACCCCAGCCCCTTGGATCAGGGTCGTACCTTATTTTTTAAACAGTTTCACGTATCAGCAGTATCATTGTTTGGCGAGATC
>CAZSON010000037.1:0-12654 GCA_964608375.1 uncultured Desulfobacter sp.
ATCAACCATCAAAACTTTACCTTCGAGTTCCATTCATTGTCTCCTTTCAAAATTTTTCCGTACTCGTAAATAGTCATTTGCGAACAACTTTGAGCATTTTGAGAGCAATATAGCCTTTTTACGAGTTTAACAACTTTGATGAGTCCATCAAATTAGAGCATGTTATTACAACAGATGTGATGGTTCTTCTTCAAGACTCAGTCGTTTCAGGGTCTCGGCTTTCGGTCTGCCGTTTTTAGTCAGCCCCTTAAATGTGTAAAATTCATCGATCATTTCATCGAACTTTTTTCGATCAATGGACATGCCGATGACATCGGGGGCGCCACGTCGGCAGGGTTCGTCAAAGTATCGATGATTCAGCGTATCGCCTTTTCTTAAATCGTTCCGGCTCAATCCTTCCCTGAGATTGAACATCCGTTCAATCATGTTGCCCCGTTCAGCTATTGTCCAGATCTCTTTTGGGGTTAATTCAAGACCGGTGTTATAGTAGATCACCTTAGGCCAATCTTCGAAATTGGGCAATGTCGCACCCAGAAACAGCGTATGGTATTTACAGATACCGAGGCAGTCAACGGCCATATAACAATTTTCCTGCCAGTAGACCATCCACGCTTTCCCATCATATGAGGTATGTTCACTGCTCAAGGGGCCGTCATAGGGGACCGGACTGCTGTAAATTTTTCTCAACACCTCTTCCGGTAGATGATAAAGATCGATGGCCGGCCTGCTCCTTAAATGATCGCTTCCCCGTGATGCGGTGGCGATGTTAAGAGCCAGGGCCGGTGTCGCCCGCTCATCCGAATGAAGATTGTTCATGCCTTTCACCTGAATCAAATAATCAAAAGCGTTTTTACCAATTTTTTCAGCAGCTGGGATACCCCCGTCCGCGAGGGTATCTCCCAGCCATCCTTTTCTGTAGCAAATACGTTCGATCATTTCCAAGAGCGCTTTGTCATTGCCAAAACGCAGATCGAGACCCTCGGTTTCCTTGCCGGTCAGAATGCCTTCTTCATAAAGCTCCATGGCCCAAGAAATGATGCTGCCGGTTTCCAGGTTGTCCATGCCGAGCTGATCGACCAAATGGTTTCCGACTAACACAGTCTCTGCGCTTGTGCAGCCCGGTTCAGAGGCGAAAGCCCCTTGAGACGTGTACTCCGGACCTTCATCGTATTTTCCGGCATAGGGACCGGATGGGATTTTGTACTGAGCGCGACAGTGTATCTGGCAACCAAAACATCCGGTCATATGATAGGGACCGATTGTCTCGGTAGCTATTTCATCGAGTCGTTCAGGTTCCACATCGTCCGCATATTCGAGCTGGTTATATTGAAAGTTTCGTGTTCTCACACCGCCCCAACAGTTGGTGGCGCCCCAAATAAACGGTGTCCCCAGCGTTCCCTGGGTCTGATTGACTTTTGCGCTGGTAATTTGATCAATAAAACGCTTGTTATATTCCAGAGCCTCCTGAGGATGGGCGAGGTGAATGTCCATCGTTCCCCGCGCGGCCACCGCTTTGAGATTCTTCGATCCCATAACGCAGCCCATCCCGGTTCTACCGCCGGAATTTTTAATACCGGTCATGACGTTAGCGAATCGAACGAGATTTTCTCCGGCCGGACCTATCACACAGCTTTTCACTTCATCATCACCAAGCTCTTCACGAATCGACCACTGGGTATCGGTAGTGGTTTTCCCCCATAGATCTGCTGCGTCTCTGATTTCGATTTCTCCATTTTGAATAAAAAGATAGACCGGCTGTTTCGCTCTTCCCTTGATCACCAGATGATGGAAGCCGGCCCAGCCCAGCTCAGGTGCAAAAAATCCACCCATGTTTGTACTGCCAAGCAACCCCGTCAAAGGCGACTTGGCCATAACATGGGTTCGGGCGGTGGCCGATGCGCATGTGGCAGTGAGTATACCGCCGCTGATGATAAGCGTATTTTCAGGACCGATCGGATCAATCCCTTTTTTTGTGTGATTAAACAGCAGATACGCGTCAAGCCCCCTGCCGCCCAGGTATTTTTTGCGCAATTCCATCGAAATCGGCTTAATCTCAATTTCGTTTGTACTTAAGTTGATAAATGCTATTTTTCTGTCCAGTGCCATCTTAATTACCCCCTTTTTTGATCACTTCTTTTTCGACAAACTTTTTTTGTGCGATATCCCGGTTAACATCCCATACCGGTCCCCGGATTCTCGGCAGGGTCGGTTTCACCCAAAATAGGCGATACTCCATGCCACATGTAGGGCATTTGACATATTCAATACCGGGGTCAGGTTGAATTCTTCCCATGCAGCTGGGGTTGTGGCATCTGACCTTACCAAAGGTCCTCGTTTTACGCAGGCTTTCAGCTGCGGACTGCTTTTGTTGGTCGATTGGCATTTCTTTCTCCTTTCGATGGTATATGGCAGCGAGTCATTTCAAAAATACTTTCATTGCTTGGCGATCAGGAATAATTCGGTTCATTATTATGAACTTGATTACTACTGCAATCTAACATAATGAGTTTCTTTGTCAAGAAAAAATATCGATCTACTGCTTATCCTTTATTAATAAAGAAAATATCCTTGACAATGGACAAATCAAAATAGTAAAATAGACGTAACTAAGGGTTCATTAGGGTGAACAATGACCGGACGATACCAGGCACCAACTGTCAAAAAAGCGTTTCAGATATTGCAGCTGATTTCCGAAAGGGATCAGGGAGCCAGAATCAGTGATCTTTCAAAAAAGCTCGAGATCAGCAAAAGCACTGTGCATGGTATTGCCTCAGCTCTTGAGAGGATAGGAGCAGTTATCCGGAATCCGTCAACAAAGCGGTATGTACTCGGCGTCACCCTGTTTGAACTCGGTAAAGCGGCGTTTTCACGCATTGATCTTAAAGATACCGCACGTCCGATCATGGAAATCTTGATGGAACGGGCTCAGGAATCGGTTTTTCTGGGGGTGCGGAACGGGGAGAATGTCACCATCATCGACATCGTGGAATCACATCAGGATCTAAAGATTACAGCGCCGATCGGTACCAGCATTCCTCTCTTTGCCGGTGCTGTCGGAAAGGTATTTATGGCTTCCATTCCGGAACAAGAAGCAAAAGACCTAATTCGTACGACAGGCCTCCACCGATTCACTGAAAATACAATTATCGATTTTGACAAATTTTTAAATGCAATTCGAGACGCGAGACAAAATGGTTTTGCGATCGATGACGAGGAATATATCGGTGGCGTGCGTGCGGTTGCTTCTGCCATTAAGGGGAATGGAGAATTAAACCTGGCGATCTGGGTTGTCGGTTTTAAATCGAGAATGAACAGCAAAAAAATGACAGGCCTAACCAAAGAGACACGCTGGGCGGCTGAGATGATCAGTCTTAAAATCAATAAGCAGTCGGTCAGCAAAGCAAAATGACAGCAACTTTGCGTTAACACGGTATTTACCATGGCACTAAACAGAAAAATCACTTACATTAATCTGAGGGAGAAAAAAGCGATTGTCAGGGAAATCCCTTATGAGTGGCGACAAAAATTTTTAGGTGGAAGAGGAATAAACGCTTACCTCCTTTTCAGACACCTGCCCAAGAGATCTGATCCTTTGGGTCCGGACAATGTTATTATCATCAGCACAGGCGTGCTTGGCGGCACCGGGTCCGGGCCTTTTGCATGTACAGGAATCACATCAAAATCTCCCCTGACCGGTCTCAGCGCCTTCTCTCCGGTAACCGGACATTTTGCCGGGGAGATGCGATGGGCCGGTTTCGACCACCTGGTGATCACCGGGAAATCGAAACGTCCGGTCTACCTATATATTCATAACGGAACAATAGAATTTAAAACCGCCGAAAACCTAAAAGGGAAAACCATATCCGAAACCCTCGACAACATTCGAAAAGAGCTGTCAGATGAAGACATTCGCGCTCTTGTGATTGGGCCGGCTGGTGAAAACCGGGTCTGTTTCGCCGATGTGAGGACCGATTGCGGTCAGCACGCCGGTCGAACAGGGATGGGCGCTGTTTTGGGCTCAAAAAACATCAAGGCGATTGTATGCCGCGGCAGCATGGATGTTTTAGTCAAAAACCCGGTAGATTTGTTGGCCTATCAAAAAGAAATTTTCGATCGACTATTTCATGTCATCGACCTTCCCCATGCGCCGATTCCCTTAGAAGAAAATGAGGTGTCTATACAGGAGATGGCAACAAACGGTTTTAAAGGAACAGACCGGGACTATGAAATGACCCTGCGACACCTCATTGCAGAATCCGGTTTGGATCTTTTCTCTACTCGGTGTATGATCGAGTGGGCGCTTCGACTATTTCAAGCGGGAATTATCACTAAAAAAGATATGCGCGGAATATCCCTTTCCGGAAACAACATTGCGATTCGCATTGAAATTGTCAATCGAATCGTTGCCAACAAAGGGATCGGAGCAACCCTATCTCTGGGACCTTTAAGAGCATCGAAGAAGCTGGGTAAAGAAAGCCTCTCCTGCTTTCCGTCGGTCATAGAGTTGATTCAAATACATACCGAAGCGATTGCCGATCCTCTGGCTCAAACTCAAAGAGATATCTATTTCCCAAAGGCGCCTGAAAATGCCCACGTAATACCTTATCCGATTAAAACGACCCGGGCGCATGCTGCAGATCGATGTAAAAGCGGATCAATCGATCGCCGAGCAATCGGCAAAATACCTGGGTGGGAAGTCGACGAGATGGTCGCCAATTGTCTTGGTTTAAGCGGGTTTCATATCTCGGAAGATATATTGGGTATGCCTTTGTTTTCGGTGTATGAGAAACTGCTTGATCTGGTTGCAGGTCCGAGAGTGAAACAAAATGCCCTCGCCGGGGTTGCCAACCGCTGTTATGCCATAGAGCGTCTGTTAAACCTCAGAGAATCACCGAGACAAACAGCACCAACTACAGAAATCTTTGATGTTCCCGTTGGGCTCCGAATGACAAAATCATGCTGGGATGAACTGGAAATGAAAACGTTTCAACGCCTTGTAAATCGATATTACAGGTACAAAGGATGGGACAGAAAGTCGATGATGAAGTTGAGATTTTTTAAGAATTTGGAAATCGATGACCTATGGGCTTTAGCAAGGTAAAAAGCAGATCGTTCATATCGAACAGACAGCTGGTGGTCGATCCGAAAAAATGCACCGGCTGCAGGCAGTGCGAAATCGTTTGCTCCATCAGTCAATGCGGCGTCAGCAACCCCGCAAAATCAAGGATTCGCATAATAGATTGGAGAAACAGGGGCATCTTTTTTCCTATAAGCTGTCAGCAATGCGAAGATGCACCGTGCTTGACCGCCTGCCCTCGTGAAGCCATCCAACGGGAGACCGGGTTGCAGCGTGTCATGATCGATTACGATCGATGCATCAGCTGTAAAATCTGCGTATCGGCTTGTCCCTTCGGGGCCATAGGATTTGATCCTCAGGAGCAAAAGGTTTTTAAATGTAATTTGTGCGATGGAGACCCTCAATGTGTGAAGTTCTGCTATCCGCAATCGATCGATTTTACGGATCCCGCTAGGTTTCAATACCCTCGAATCCGCAATACAGCATTGAAATATGCCGGTTTAAGGAGAAAAGCAGATGTCGTATTTTAGGGTTAATGAAAAATGCAACGGATGTTTGGCCTGTGTGCAGAATTGCCCTGCCGATGCCCTCGATTTCACAGACATCGGCGATCAGCGTACCTTACGCCATAACATGGCCCGCTGTGCACGGTGTGGAAACTGCTGGCGTGTATGTCCTGAGGATGCAATTGAATTTCAGCATCTGCTGAAAAATAAATGGGATGAAATCGTTTCGTTGACACTCGCCCACTGCAGCGTATGTGGAGAAACCGTTTTTACGACCCCCTTCGGCAAAACCGTATCTGGTAGGCTCGACAAGACAATCAATCCGCTTTGCCCTCGACACAGGGAATCGGTTGCTTCCCTGGCGCGGGCCCATTTTTTCCCCGTCGGGAAAAGACCAAAAGAGGTTCAATAATGATTGTCGGCGATTTGAAACCGCTGGATGAGATCGTTTCATCGATATTCAATTATAAGCGAATTCTCATCCTCGGCTGCGGAAGCTGTGTCACCGTATGTCTTTCCGGTGGAGAGCGGGAAGCCCGGCAGTTGGCCCGGGAGCTCTCACATCCCCGCCATTACAAAGATCAGCCACCGGAGTTCACGATCGGGTCCATTTTACGCCAATGCGAGCAGGATCTGATTACCGCCTATCAGGAAATCCCGCCGGAAACAGACGCTATTTTGTCTTTGGCCTGCGGGGCAGGTGTGCAGACCATGGGAGACGCTTTTGAACCGTTGCCGATTTTTCCTGCACTGAACACCACTTTTCTCGGTGCCTCCCTTAAACCCGGAATCTGGAGTGAAATGTGCCAGGGGTGCGGGGATTGTCGGCTATCCTATACAGGAGGGATATGCCCTGTTGCCCGTTGTGCCAAAAGCCTGTTTAACGGTCCCTGCGGTGGATCACAAAACGGGCAATGTGAAGTTGACCCAGAAATTCCATGCGCATGGGCCCTGATCTTTTACAGGCTTAAAAAACAGAATCATCTTCACTTGTTAGAAGAAGTCAAAACGCCACCGGATTGGCGCCCTGCCGGCGGTAGAGGCCCCCGAAAAAGAAAACGTACTGGGGTCGGATAAAACCCTTATTTTGCTCTTTTTAACCAAGGGCTTTCTCGTTGCTTTAAAAACAGACAAATCTTGTTAATGCTTTTTACTATTTATTGGAAACAGAGGGGGAAAAATGACGATTTCGAAAGATAAATTGGATGAAACATCCCATCTTATTTTGCATCTCACCCATCGAGATGTAATCAAAAAGGGAATTATGGTGGTCAGTAAAGGTGAAGGGATCAATGTTTATGACGCCGAAGGCAAAAAATATATCGACCTTACAGCCGGAGTGACACGCCCGGTTCATCTGGGTTATGGAAATAAAGAACTTGCAAAAGCCATCTATGACCAGATATGCCAAATGGCCTACTTTACCCCAATGATGTTCGCCAATCCCCCTGCAGTCAAACTGGCCGAACTTCTTTCAGAAACAGTGCCCGGTTCCATCAATCACTTTGCTTTCGAGTGTGGGGGCTCAGAGGCGGTAGAAACCGCCATGAAACTCGCCAAACACTATCACTATTTCAAGGGAGAAAAAGGACGATTCAAAGTTATTTCTCGAAAGGGTGCCTACCACGGCGTCAATGGAATCGGCCTGAGAGCGCTGGGGAGCGTCATACCGATGCGCCATATCATGGAACCGCTTGCACCGGGAAGTATTTTTGCAGAATCGCCCTATTGCTATCGTTGTTCTTTTGGTTTGACTTATCCTGATTGTGATATGGCATGCGCCCGAAATATTGAACAGGTTATTGAATTTGAGGGCCCCGAACTGATTTCTGCATTTATCGGCGAACCGATTCAGCAGGGGTTCGGTGTTCTGGCGCCGCCAGAGGACTACTGGCCGATTGTAAGAAAAATCTGTGATAAGTACGGCATCCTGTTGATTATCGATGAGGTTATCTGTGGATTCGGCAGAACAGGCAAGATGTTTGGATTTGAACATTTTAACGTTCAACCGGACCTCATCACAATGGCCAAGGGGATTACCAGCGGTTATGTTCCGCTCGGTGCAGTCGGATGTACAGATAAGGTGATGGAACCGATAGCGATTTTTAACCATCTTCACACCTATGGAAATCATCCGGTTTCCTGTGCGGCTGGACTGAAGACCATCGAGATTTTACAAAGAGATAGACTTATAGAGAACTCGGCCGATTTGGGAAAATATTTTTTGGAAGGGTTGCAAGCCCTAACCGACCACCCGACCGTAGGAGAGGTCAGGGGGACCGGGTTGTGGAGCGCGATCGATTTTACGGTCAAAAAAAAGACCCATGCACCGATGCCGACAGAGCACCTGATAAATATGATTGAACGCGCCAATCAAAAGGGACTGATTATCAAGTTGGCTCCGATACGACAGGCAATTGAGTTTGCGCCGCCCTTAACGATTCAAAGGGAAGAAGTTGATACTGCCCTAAAGATTATTGCCGAATCTATTGCTGAGGAGGAACAGGCTATGGGGCTATAAAAGCGGTGGGGAACGTCATTGAATACGATCGATTATGAAATAAAAAATATATTTTTACTCTATCGACACAAATGAAAAAAACCATTAGAATCTAAATTCATTCCCCAGCCTTTTCAGCAGCATACCATAAGCTTTCTGACCTCTTTCATAACTGGAAAGCCGGAAAAATTCGTTGGGAGAATGTTGGCACTCATCCTGAAGACCGAAAGAAAAAATCACAGGATAGACCCCTAGGTACTGAAAGAACAAGGCATTTACAGGAATCGTTCCACCCATGCGAATATAATATGGCTCTTTTCCGTAAAGATCCCGTAGGACCGAGGCACTGATCAGGATACCGGGATCTGTCGCCGGAACCAAATACGGAATTGCCCGGCTCTCAGGTTTGGCGACCGTCACTTTGACGCCAGGCGGTGTTACTTTTTTGATATGGATCTCTAATTGATCGGCAATTTTGATCGGATCCTGATCCGCTACCAGACGACAGGAGATCTTAGCGTTGGCTCTACTGGGTAAAACCGTTTTCAAACCTTCTCCCTGAAACCCGCCGTATATACCATTAATTTCAAGAGTTGGCCTTGCCCAGGCCCGCTCATGGCTCGTGAATCCCGGCTCGCCAAAAAGAGAGATTGAACCGGTTTCCTCGAGGTATTTTGCTCCATCAAAAGGTACCCGGTTCAACCGGACTCGCTCTTCATCGCTCAGTGGCCGAACATCATCGTAGAACCCATCTATGGTGACCCTTCCCGCCTGGTCATGCATCGAAGTTAAGATTTGGACAAGTGCGTGGATCGGATTGACAATGGTGCCACCATATGTCCCGGAATGTAGATCATGATCCGGCCCTTGGACTTCGATCAGAACAGGTGATAAACCCCTCGTACCCAATATGGCCGCCGGCTGATCCTCGTCCCATTGGCCTCCGTCAGCATTCAAGATCAGATCACAGGCCAATAGATTCTTTTCAGTCGAAATAAAATCAGGCAACTGTGGGCTGCCGATCTCTTCCTGGCCCTCGAAGAGAAACTTGAGATTAACCGGCAACGTATTTTCGGCTTTAAGCAATGCCTCGGTAACAATGATCGGGATGAATAGGTTTCCCTTGTCATCCGAGGCCCCACGGGCATAGATACGATCGCCCTTTATGGTAGGTTCAAAAGGCGGATTCTCCCATAGTTCCAAAGGATCGACCGGTTGGGTGTCGAAATGGCCATAGATCAGCACGGTCGGTTTGTCCGGTACATGAAGCCAATCACCATAGACCACCGGATGCCCCCCTGTGGGTATAATTCTGACAGATTCGATACCGGCCGATTTCATCCGGGTCTTAACCCACTCAGCCGCCTCCTGCACATCGGACGTATGGTCCGGAAGGCTGGATATACTGGGTATACGCAAAAATTCAATTAATTCGTTGACAAATCTGTCTTTGTGATCGTTGAGATAGGTTTCCCATTCAGCCATAGAACAGCCCCCCTTTAAGTTTGACAGTCTCGTAAAAAATCCATATTGCTCTCTAAATGACCATTTTGGGGCATTGTGATTGATGATACTAAATTTCAAGAACTCGTCGTAACCTCCTCAAACAGCTTGAAATTATTAACGTACCATCTATCAAAACGCTTTATCTCAAAATGCTCAAAGTCGTTCGCAAATAACTTTTTACGAGACTGTCAAGTTTAGTTTGAAAAAATTGTTTTCAAATCGGCGAATATCCCTCATGGGCGGCAGAGACGATCGCCTTGAGATTCTTCAGCGGTGTAGCCAAAGGTATGGCGCATTCTGGTGCGATAATATTCACACCTGCCTCAATGGCATATCGGGTCTGCCGGTATACCTCTTCCTCGGTTCCCTGGTAGAGTGTCTGGGGGTTGTTAATATTCCCCACCAAGGAGATTTGATGGCCAACCTTTTCAACGGCCATCCGGGCATCAATTTGCCATTCAAAGTGGTACGCATCAAAACCGGCCTGGGCGAACAACGCTAACCGATCGGTGCAGTTTCCACACACATGCAGAATCAACGGTCCGCTGACTTCCGCCGTGATTTCCTTGTGAACCGGTAGTAAAATCTCCTCATAGTGATATGGACCGACCAAACTTCCGGTCACATGATCAGCAACAACCACTGCGTCAGCACCGGCTCTGAATTGAGCCTTGGCGTAGTTGATGGTAACGGGCATTAATTGCCGTATCATTTTAATCACTTTTTTCTTTTCACCCAATCCAATTTGAAGCAGAAAATTTTGCGTACCTGCCATGTGATACGAAAGGGTCCATGGTCCCATCACTTTGCCGATGATAGCCACCTCTCCCCCTTTCCGGCGCCTCAAAATGGAGAGCGCATCCAGAACGACCCGCATGGAGGGTTTTTCAAGGAGATTCTCCGGGATCTCAATGTCAGAAAAATTCGCATACGGAAAGGTTTTATTGTCCGGCATCCGCTCCCTGTCGCCCCAATCGATCTCACATCCGAGGGCTGCCGCTTCCTGATCTACACTGTATTCCGGCATAACCGTATCGAAACCTGCAATTTCATTCCCCGCCATAGCTAGATCCGCCATGGCCTGTGCATCCAAATGGGCTTCAGGAAAGGAGATGTCACAAGCATCCATGAGACCCTGACAGATAATCGAGGTTGGGTTCCCCACAGGAGGCCGTTTGCCTTTTCTGCCGTTGTACAGGGCAGACATGAGCAAATTATAAGATGTTGATTTCATAGGGACATGCCGATTAGTTAATCAGAGATTTTTTTTAACGATTTGTCTGTTTTTTGTATAAAATCATCCCTGATGTCCAACGTCTTTGCTTTTTTAAATGAAGGCAGGGTTATGAATCCGTAATAATCGGCGATAAATGCCAAAACAATGATTAAAAATAAAGTTATGAATAGTTTTCTAATCATTTTAACCTCCAAATGAGCTGTACTATAAATTTAAAATATATTATTTTCTTTTGAATGTCTAATGAAAAGATAGAAAGATGCGGTTTTTGAAATAATTGAAATAAGAGGTATGAGCATCGACTCCTAAGGGGGTGGTTCAATCAGAACCACCCCGATATCGGAGATTTGAATAGAAAAAATATCGATTAATGGATCGTAATCTTCTTTGGTTTTTGCTCCTTCGGTTTTGGAATAGAGATTTTCAAAACACCGTCATTGAAATCAGCCTCGATTTTGTCCGGATTGACTTCAACCGGCAAAACAAAGGCCCTCTCGAACTTCCCGAAAGACCTTTCCCGTCGATAATAGGTCTCGTCTTCGGTTTTGTTTTCAGATAGGCGTTCTCCCTTCAACGTGACCACCTTTCCTTTTATATCGACCAGAATATCCTTTTTGTCCACACCAGGTAGCTCGGCTTTGATTACAATGTTGTCCTCATTGTCATAAATATCCGCAACCGGATTCCAGTTCCACAGCGACAACTTTTCACCGTTTTCTGTGGTCGGGCAAAAAAAATCATCAAACATACGACTGAACGGATTGTGAATATTGAACAAATCTCTCTGTGGGTTCCATCTCATAAGTTCCATAATAATGCCTCCTATTTTAAAATTTTTTAAAAGATTAATAAACTATTTTTTCTCTTGAAAAAATAATAATACTAAATTATAATTTGTCAATATAATAATTTATTAAATTGTTGCATTACTAATTACAATTAATATTATATAGTAATGAATAAATAAATGATGATCTGGAGGAAGCTATGAAAAAATACGGAAAAGAGAGTTCAACTGCGGGTTTTCCTTTACCAGGGGCATCCTCAGTCGATCTGAGAGGCCGGCAATCGGTTAGAGCCACGTTCAAACTGCCAGCAAAAACAATCAGAGCCATTACCATCGTGGCGACCCATTTGGGGATTAGACAAAAGTCGCTCTTCGATCACCTGACAGAAGATATTAAGTCTTTGAGTTCAATTGCAAGGGCCATGAATCATTCTGTGTTGCAATCAACAGATCGAATACAAAAAACCTATGTTATCAGCCGAAGATCTCTCTCATTTCTTGATAAAATTTCAAAGGATTTTGATGCACCAAGAGACGCTTTAGTGGAATATTCCATCCAAAGACTCCTACCTCTTATTTCCAGCGAGAGAGAAAATCATGAAAAACGGAAAATAATTTTCGCTGATCTGATGCATCACCTGAGAGAAGGAAAAAAAATTTTAAGAAAATCTATTCATCTCCTGGGGCAGGATGATCCGGTTGTTGAACAGATAGCGGCGACGATGACCGTTTGTGAAAATACCTATCGAAATATCGAATCATTTATTGAAAAAGGAAAAATAATCGAGGAGTTTTTCTTATAGAACCGATCGTTTTGTATTCCATTTGTGGAAGTTGAAAGGCCGGGACGTTAAATTCAATCAGATCGTCAGGAAAATATTACGGGTCAATTTCATTAATTTTTTATAAATGTAATTTTTTAGTTGAATTTTTTTCATTTATAAATCATTAAGTAGCTCTTCGGATTCTTACCCGGCATGACCGGAATGAAAATATATTTGGACCTTTTGTTAGGGGGAGTTGAGGATGTTTAAAATTATT
>CAZSON010000037.1:12754-16731 GCA_964608375.1 uncultured Desulfobacter sp.
ATGAAAATATATTTGGACCTTTTGTTAGGGGGAGTTGAGGATGTTTAAAATTATTAGTGGAATGCTGTGTTTGATTTTGGCTGTTTTTTTCGGAACGCCGATTATGGTTTCCGGAGGAGAACCGGAAGACATTATGCGTCTACCCTTGGGAAAAATTATAATTAAACCGCCCAAATCGATAACGCCCAGGAGACCTCCTTCTTTCCTCACACATTCCCGACACTTTGGTTATAAGTGCTCACAGTGTCATCACACCTGGGAGTATAATACTCAAATTAAGGCTTGCAAGGCCTCAGGCTGCCACGAGCTTACAGCAGCGCCGAAAAAATCCAAAAAAAACGAGCCTGAACCACCCCCGATGATCATGTACTACATGCGAGCTTATCACAAACAATGCATTATATGCCACCTTGGATTGAAGAGGGATAATCTGGCGCTGGAAATGTCATTTAAAGTATTGAAGGAAAAATTGCCGCCGACAGGCCCAACCGGCTGTATCCAGTGCCACCCGAAAGAAGAAGAATAAATGTTCTTTCCACATGGTGCTTAATTTCCTGATTAAATGTCATATTCTTGTAAGATATGTACTAGATAGAGCTTTAATGATCGTTTTAAATCCCTTTCATTAACCCTCCCTCAAAAAATATATCCTAAAAAATCTGATCTGATCCAAGTGATATATGAAATCTATTTTCGGGAACGAATTGATAACAAAAAGCAAGCCTGAGCCGATTTTTATCGTTTCAGGGTTGCCGCGCTGCGGAACATCGATGATGATGCAAATGTTAGAAGCCGGTGGAATACCGGTCATAACCGATCACATTCGGCAGGCAGACGAGGATAATCCTCGTGGGTATTTTGAATTTGAAAAAGTAAAGAAAATAAAAGAAGACTCTTCCTGGCTCGATGATTGCCACGGCAAAGTTTTTAAAATGGTATCTGCACTTTTATATTACCTTCCAAATAACAAAGAATACAAAATCGTTTTTATGAAAAGAAAAATGGATGAAATGCTTGCATCACAAAATACAATGCTCCGGAGACAGGGGCTAGGGGATGCGGCTGTCGGCGATGAGGAGATTGCCAAAAAACTTGCTAAGCACCTTTTGAAAGTCAAGACATGGTTGGCGCAACAAAGCAATTTTAATGTGATATATATCAACTACAACTCGGTTATTGAAAATGCACCGGCGAACGCTAAAACCGTGGCGCTATTTCTTAACATCCCGATCGATATTGCAAAGATGGTCCAAGTTGTGGAATCCTCGCTATACAGACAAAAGACCGGAGATATATAGGGTATTTAATGCGCAATTCAATGAAATCAATCTTGTCATCAGGATTTATGGTGACAATCAATACAGTTTTGATCCTTTATAGTCTGGAGAACATTGCGCATGCCTACATCGGTCCCGGGGCGGGTTTTGCCCTTATCTCTTCTTTTTTTGTAATTTTAATAACCTGTCTTCTCGCATTTCTAACGATTATCACCTGGCCGGTACGAGCCTGTTTTCTCTATTTCAAGCACAGAAAAATCAGAAAAAGAAGCAGCGTTAAAAGGGTGGTTGTGGTCGGACTTGACGGGTTCGATCCTAGTTTGGCACACCGTTTTATGGCCGAAAACAAACTCCCGAACTTTCAGGATTTAAAACAGAAAGGGAGTTTCAGACCTCTCCGTACAACCATCCCTTCTATCTCACCTGTTGCCTGGGCAACTTTTTCGACCGGTGTGAACCCGGGCAAACACCGTATATTTGATTTTTACACCAGAGATCCAAAAAATTATATGCCGGTTCTATCTTCAGCCAAAATATCGTATTCAAAACGACATTTCAAAGTCGGGCCATTTCGGATCCCGCTAAGAAAAGCAAAAGTGGAATTTTTACGGAAAAGCCGCTCTTTTTGGAAGATTCTGGGAGAACATGGAATATTTTCATCAATT
Organism: uncultured Desulfobacter sp.; assembly: GCA_964608375.1. Taxonomy (GTDB): domain Bacteria; phylum Desulfobacterota; class Desulfobacteria; order Desulfobacterales; family UBA2156; genus UBA2156. The sequence continues at coordinate 14,697 of CAZSON010000037.1, forward strand.
CTGCGCGTGCCGATTACTTTTCCCCCCGAAAAATTCAAGGGTGCATCTCTTTCTGCCATGTGCACACCTGACCTGCTTGGAACGCAAGGGACGTTTACCCTTTTTACAACCGAAACTGCCAAAGATCTTGAATCACCGACTAGCGGTATGAACGTGCCGCTCCATATCCATGGCAATAGGTTCCAGAGCCACATACTCGGACCGGTCTTTAAACACCGGGGTTCAGAAGAGCCGTTGCAGATCCCGATCGAGGGAAAAGTTGATATGCAACTCAAAACCGTCTATCTTTCGATCGGGAGCGACCGGCTGCAACTGAAAGAGGGGGTCTATTCCCCATGGGTCAAACTGAAGTTCAAAGCCGGTCTGCGAAAACGGATTTATGGAATTGTAAGGTTTCTGGTCACTGAAATGACGCCTAAGCTCAAAATTTACATGACCCCTATCCATATTGATCCGGAAAAACCGGCACTTCCCATTTCACATCCGTTTTACTATTCGATGATTCTCTCCAAACTCTTTGGTCCCTTTGCCACCCTCGGACTTGCGGAAGATACCTGGGCGCTCAATGCCCGGGTAATTGATGAAAGTGCGTTTTTGAAGCAGGCATATGATATCTATGAAGAGAGAAAGAAACATCTGCTCGATACCCTCCGAAAACGAAAAGACGGTCTCGTTGTTTCTGTTTTTGATACCACCGATCGCATCCAACACATGTTCTTTCGATATCTTACCCCTGACCACCCTTCAAATAGCGACAAGGATACAACGGTCCATCAGCATGCCATTGAACAACTTTATCAAAAAATGGATGAACTCATTGGAGAGATTCATCAGATCATAAAAAAAGAAGATCTTTTAATGGTTATTTCTGATCATGGATTCAAACCGTTCAAATGGGGAATAAATCTTAACTCATGGCTCTTCCAGCAGGGATATCTGGTTCTGAAGGAGACAGCTGACCCGGGAGGTGAGTGGTTTACCGGGGTCGACTGGACCCGCACCCGCGCTTTTGCTTATGGCCTGACCGGAATTTTTCTCAATCTGAAAGGACGGGAGATTCATGGTATGGTGACAAAAGAAGAAAGAATTGACCTGCAAAACAATATCAAAAGTCAACTTGAAAGGTTATGGATCGAAAAAAGCAGACCAAAGCCGATCAGACGGGTTCTGTTCGCACAGGAGGCCCTAAAGGGTCCTTATACCGCTGAAGCTCCTGATCTTTTAGTTTGCTATGAAAAGGGCTTCCGAACTTCATGGAACTCTGCCATCGGCAAAATCACCGGGAAAGTAATGGAAGACAACACCAGAAGCTGGAGTGGTGATCACAGTATTGATCCCGACCTTGTTCCAGGGGTCTTTTTTTCAAACCGAAAATTGGATGATCAAACCCCGGCTATTGAAGATATCGCCCCTACCCTGTTACATCTGTTTGGATTAAAACCGTTTGCATTCCATGACGGTAAAATTCTCAAATTATTTCAAAACAAAGGTGAACACTTATGAGGAGAAGGGAATTTTTAAAAGCTTCCGCTATCTTCGGTTTGGGTTGCAGTTTTCTTCCGATCGGCTGCAGCTTTACCACCAAGCCAAAAAGCAACAAAAAGGTTCTGGTTCTCGGTATCGATGGAATGGATACTCACCTGACGAGTCAATATATACGTCAGGGACTCCTGCCAAATTTTGGCAGACTCGCGCAAAGAGGGAGTATCCGTTCCGTTGCCACCAGTCTTCCTCCTCAAAGCCCTGTAGCGTGGTCGAATTTTATAAGCGGCTCGCCACCATCAACACATGGTATCTACGATTTTATCCACCGTGATCCGCTGACCATGATTCCATATCTTTCCACCTCTCGTGTCACAGCGCCTGATAAAACAGTGGATATCGGCAACTGGAAACTGCCGCTTTCCAAAGGTAAAATCGAGAACCTCAGGAAGGGGAAACCGTTTTGGGAATATTTGGCGGATAGGGATGTTCCGACGACTATTTTTAAAGTGCCGGCCAACTTTCCCGCCCACAGTGAAAACGTCAACATGGT